>NZ_JACAEU010000103.1:0-58943 GCF_013388695.1 Fischerella sp. | reverse complement strand
TTACCAAGAAATAAATTATCCCTTCTTGTGGAGTGGGCGTCTCGCCCGCCCTTGGTTATGGGCGGACAGGATGTCCACCCCACAAGAAAAATTGTATGTTTTTTTATTTGGAAGTCCCTAATCAGTTTTTAGGACGATCGGATAAATTGTATTGCTACGAGCAATTGTGTTAAGATGTAACGCCTTAAAATTACACAATTGCTCGTGAGAGCCGTCATTTGTTCAAAGTCATTTGTCCTTGGTTATTAATGACCAATGACTAATGACTAATGACGATCTTAACGAAAAAAGTGCAATGTGTAAGCGCAACATCTTAGTCAATTTTTCAATTGCTTGGATCGCTCGCAAAAATATTTTAAGGAGCTTGAAATGGACAGCTCTTTCCATATTGATGATGCTGCCTTAGCAGAACTTTTGAAACAGGCTTTCAGTGGCACTGACAGAACATCTGTACCTGTGACCTGTGTCGGTTCTACCTATGTAGCACTGCGTCGACAAGGAGTTTTATTGCGTGATTACTGGCTCGATAATGGAGAACTATTTAGCGCATTGAGCAGCACTATTATCCCAGTCCTCTCTCAACCTGATTTTAAAGGAGTGAATACTATCGAAATGTGCCTGACTCATGACTATCATCGTGTTACTCTACCAGAGTTTAAAAGTAAATTTCCAAACACTAAGATAGGTATTCGCGGCATTAAACTGCAATATGAATCGCACGTGGCTTTGTATAGCCCCACGCAAATGATTGCTTGTAACCTCACCTTCCAGCAGGTATTTGAGAGTTTTCTTGAGCTTGTGTCTATATCAGCACAAGCATTTGAGGAAAACGGGGGAATAATTGAGTCGTTCGAGGCAAAACAGGTACTAATTTCTCTTAATCACTCACCAAAAGTGGCGATCGTGTACCGGGGAAATCAGATTGTGCCATTGGAGACCATGTCGTATCAGACAATCTTAGATATGGCTCTTAGCATGGGAGAATGGCTGCTGCGAATGTGTGCTGAGGACGGACGCCTGATTGACAAATATTTGCCGAGCCAAGGCAAAGAATCAAATCGTTATAATATCACCCGCCAGTTTATGGCAACTCTGTGCCTAATTCGCTATGCCAAGTTTACAGGTCAGCCTGCTCATCTTGCCCTAGCCGATCGCAACCTTAATTACAATCTGACGCAGTACGAACATCAAGGCAAGGCTAAACTTGGCGCAGCAGCGATCGCTGCTATAGCGATTATGGAACATCCAGACGGCGATCGCTATCGTGAAATTTTCCAGAGGCTATGTCAGGAAATAGAAGCATTGTGGCAACCGGATAGATCTTTGGGCACTTCCCAGGAGTTCCCTAAACGTAAGCAGCAAAACTTATACCCAGGACTAACACTCCTGTTTCGCGCATCTCTCTACAAAGCTAATCGCGATCGGCAAATATTAGAGCAATGTTGCCGAAGCTTTTTGTACGATCGTGAGTGGCATTGGGCTAATCCTCATCCAGCTTTTATTCCGTGGTACAGCGAAGCCTGTGCACTGCTGTTCGATGAGACAGGCTACCGAATGTTCCGGAATTTTGTTTTTGAGATGAATGATTGGCTGCTACCGATGCAGCAGTGGGATAACCAGCAATACGTCGATGCGCGGGGTCGATTTTACGATCCTACACAACCAGAATACGGTTTACCCAATGCCGCTGCAACGGGAAGTTATCTACAAAGTCTAGTCAATGCTTATCGTTTGGCAGTGCAAAATGATGAGACAGAACGAGCCAGAGCCTATAAATTGGCAATCTGGCGCGGATTACGCAGCATTCGCCAGTTGCAATTTAAAGACGACGTGGATATGTTCTACATCCGGGAACGAGCAAAAGTTGAGGGCGCTGTCCGTAGGACTGTCTACGACAATACGATTCGCCTCGATAACGTCCAGCAAAGTCTGATGGCGATTCTCAAGCTTTGTCATCTACCAGAATTCACCAACTAAGCACCGCAACCGAGGAAAAGTTTTCGCTTGATTAAGCGGGGGGTAGATATCGCTGTTCTGATGGCGGAAATTACAGATACAGGATTACCATTTCTAACTTGAACTAGTCGATCAGTGTCCAGTGCGTCCCATCCGCCGTGGTTTGACTATAGCCACACCAGCAGGAATGCGAATGATTGCAAAGCCACAGGTAAAGCGTGTAAGTACGATAGTAGCAGTTTAAGCAACTAGGAGGGCATTGCCCTCCATACAGGTTGTCAATTGCACAACAATTGCTAGGGAACTACTTTGATTAAGCGAGAAACAGTCATGTCAATTAGCCTATCAAAAGAGGCTGGACTATGTCCTCCATGCTCTTGTCCAGCAGGACACAAATCTTCTTTTTTGGGTACAAATCCCCATTCAGCAGGAGAACAACCTATAAAAAAGTGTCTAATCATTTGAACCCGTGCCGTTGCCACAAATTCTCCCGCATTGTTATATGTTATGGGGCCACTGGCAATGAGGTATTGAGCAGAAGTAGGGGAAGGAGGTTCATCGGTGACTCCTGCATGTCCAAATTCTTTAATTACCTGTTGTGAATTTGATGGATCGCCAGAGTTAAATGTAACCTTGTTATTTGTGTAAATTTCTGATAGCTCAGGATATTTTTGTGAATCAGTTCGGAGTGTATATTTCGGCCCTGCTCCGACATGCGGGACAATCTTTGTATCATCTATCTTATAGGATTTAGGTAAGAAATATTGAGGGCCAATAAAAAAGGTAACTGATTCCCCTGGCTTAATAACTAATGGATTGGGAGGAGAGGAAGTTCCACCATAATAGGCTCCAAGAGTTGGATGGTATTCTGATGATGGATTTACTTCAAATGGTTGATCTTCTCTAGGCATGATGTCTAGAGCTTCGTAAACATCAATATCCAAGCAGTTCTTACTTGGATAGGCAGGACAACCTGTTATTGTCTGGGCTACAGCCTTTGAAGTTTTTGTTTGTCCCCAAGAATCCCAAGTAACAATTGCTGCTGTAATACTAGCAATGGCAATACAAGCAATAATCGCTGTCGTAATAAACGCGATAAGCTTTTTCATAAGTCAAACTCCAAGTTACGAAAAGCTTACAAGCAATCTCACCATTATTTGATTTTTTGCTCGGTGATAAGCTGATGTGCATTTAAGTTGCATAATCAGGGCGGGCGAGACGCCCACCCCACAAGAGTTTGATTTTTTTGAGAATGCAAATTAAATGCCTTTTAGCTTATTGCTAAGCTGAAATTGCAAATTACTACTGGTACTCCAGATGTAGCTTTTGCGATTACGCAATTTTTTATAAAACTTTACTTTTAGGTTGTTAAATACACGTAGAAAGTAAGGAATCGCGCAAACCTTGTTCTCCAAATTCTCGTATTGCCTAGGAGTAAATTTGACAAGCTTGATTTGGTAAAGAAAATTGTGCTGTATCGCTACTTCAATTTAGAGAAGCAAGGTTTTGATCTATTCTGGAGTAGAAATAATCCAAAAAGCGCGGTGAATCATGGTTGTGAAGTTGCAACGACCGATATTGGTGGGAGGTTTGGGACTTTCGTTTTCCCTGTGGATTTTACAAAGTTGGCACGATTCGATAGTGCAATTGGGTGAATATAGTGTATTGAGTTTGTTGTTAATTGGTGGCGGTTTGTTGTTATTAAAGCAAAATCGCGCCAAAGACAATTCACAAGTGCTAGATAGTTTGCCCGTAGATCGGGAAACTGTCGAAAGTGCGATCGCCAAAGCTGAAGTCGTGATTAATCATTTAGCAGGCGAAGCAGAAAATCATGTAGAGACGTTGCATGCAACGTCTCTACTGCGAGAAAAAATTCCCCAGTTGTACCAAGAGTTAGACAGGCAAGAAATTCATCTAGCTGTCACTGGCGGTAAATCGGTGGGTAAATCTACTTTGATTGAAGTTTTAAAGTCCAACTGGCAACCAGAAATACAGCGACAAGTCTATTTGCAAGAGACAGCGCCTTTATTTGCACAAGCAGGCGAAACATCAGATGCAACTGCGTTAACAAAAGCAAAGGCAACTGATTTTATTCTGTTCCTGACAAACGGCGATTTGACAGATACAGAATTTCAAACCATACAACAGCTAAAAGCAGAAAATCACCGCTTAATGCTGGTGTTCAACAAACAAGATCAGTATTTAGTAGATGAACGCGCTAGCGTTTTGCTGTCATTAAAACAGCGGATACAAGCAAATGTTGTGGCAACTGCGGCCTCTCCCGTTCCCGTTAAAGTCCGCAAGTACAACGATGATGGTTCTGTGCAAGAGTGGATGGAACAACCAGCGCCGGATATCCAGCAATTAACGCAGGATTTGGGCGAAATTTTGACACAGCAAGGACAGCAGCTGGTATGGGCAACGACGATGAGAAAGGCATTGTTGCTGAAAGCTGAAGCGAAAAACTACTTGAATGGAATAAGACGCGATCGCGCTAACCCAGTCATTGAACAATATCAATGGATAGCCGCCGCCGCCGCTTTCGCTAACCCAGTACCAGCCCTAGATATCCTGGCAACAGCAGCAATTAACGCCCAAATGATCGTCGATTTGGGTAATGTCTATCAGCAGAAATTTTCCCTAGAACAAGCAAAAACCGTAGCTGGGGAAATGGGGAGTTTAATGCTAAAACTGGGTTTAGTTGAACTTTCTAGTAAAGCTATTGGTACTGTTCTCAAGAGTCACGCTGTTACCTTTGTTGCTGGTGGTGCAGTCCAGGGTGTAAGTGCAGCCTATCTAACACGCTTAGCAGGGCTGAGCTTGATAGAATATTTCCAACAGCAGGAAGTAGCAGCAAATACTGCCACTGGCTTTAATGTTGAGAAATTAGGGCAAACCTTGCAAAAGGTATTTCAACAGAACCAGCAGGTTACATTTCTGCAAGGCTTTGTTAACCAAGGCGTAAAGCGTTTGTTACCAGAAGTTTCTGAGGGTGAACTAGTTGGTGCCCAGAAGGCGGTGGGATAATTTCGCAGATCGACAGATTTTGTAGCGGATGTAGCGGATGGAATGTGTTTGATTAGCATAGGTAATCATCCGTTACATCACCTTTAGCGCCAGAGTATTGCACAGAGGTAAGGGATGATCTATGTATGCACAGCACCAACATCTGACCTTAATGGAGTTTTTGGAATGGATTCCCACGGGAGGACGATACGAGCTACATGATGGGGATGTTGTAGAAATGGCACAGCCCTCTGGAAATCACGCAGCTGTAACTGGATACTTGATTCAACGATTAACAGTAGAGATTGACCGATTACAGCTGCCCTACTTCATTTCACAGCAGGTGATGGTATCACCAGATGGGTATCAGCGATGCTATCTACCCGATATCACCGTCATCAATTCTACTAAACTGGAGGCTGAGCCGTTCTGGGAGGAGCGTTCAACCCTGACGCTTGGGGCATCAATCCCTCTGGTTGTTGAGGTAGTTAGTACTAACTGGCGAGATGATTACTACACCAAGCGTGGTGCTTACGAGGGATTGAGTATAGCTGAATACTGGATTGTTGACCATCAAGCCCTGGGAGGAACTCAGGTTATTGGTAAGCCCAAACAGCCAACCATCTCAATTTACTCTTTAGTAGAAAGTGAATATCAAGTCAGCCAGTACAGGGGTACTGACCGGATCGTATCGCCAACATTCCCAGAGTTGAATGTGACTGTGCAACAAGTTTTTGAATCGCGATCGCGCTTTTAATTGCTGGTGCTTAAACTTGTCTAAACAACAGTATTTACCACTAAGTACAGCGTTTCATTAATTCGTAGCGAAATTATTTATGAAAAGACTCTGCGTGCCTCTACTGTGACTCTTCTACAGGCGTGCGTTTAAAAAAGCTACGATTTTACGCAAAGCTGTACTAAGTCTGATTACTCCTAAGCTATTTTTGCTCAATTTTGGACGCTACCAATTCTTTTACTTGCTCAAATAACTCTTGAGCTTGCCTGCGAGTGCTGGCAATTTTTTCTAAAAACTCCGCTTTTCTGTCTTCACTTAAAGATTGGGCATTAATAAGTATATTCCAAAGATTTGCTTCAATAGCTCCATAAAGAAGTGAACTGCCTGCGCCTACATCGCTAACAACAAATCGATTTGAGAACATAGCAGCATCTTTTGCTAAATGTAAACCTTCCAAAATGTTGGCGCAAGCATTGAGAGGCACTTCAATTGCTTTATTTGTTGCATCAGCAAGAGCTTTTTTTCTGGCGTTCTTCTCCTCGTCGGTTGACTTCGGCAAAGAAAGAGCAGACATATACTCGTTGAAGCATTCAATATCTTCAATCGCCGAATTTTTAGCAGATTCTAGCATTGCTTCCAGTTTGCTGCTGAGTGCAAATATATTGTTGGACTCGTCAATATCCTTTCGCTTGGAAGAGATCCGCAACGCCATCAGAAGCAGCCCAAAGCCCATGCTAGCACTTACGCACGCTACGGAGCCTCCTCCCGGAGTCGGGCGATCGCTTGCTGTTTGAGCGATGAACTTTTGTAGAGGGGTTTCCCAAAGGGAATCTGGACTGGGTTGTTGTTGAATTTCAATCGCCCTGATCAGGTTTTTCAAGATAAAGGCAGTCGTTACTGGCCCAACACCACCAGGAACGGGTGTATATGCTTGAAGAATTGTCGCAGTGGAAGTAACGTCTAAGTCTCCGCACAGTTTTCCGTCTAGTTCTGCAATTCCAGCATCAATAACCACTTGTCCCGGTTGCAAAATATTTCCATCTAACAATTTGGGCTTACCTGTTGCAGCCACTACTATTTCACAATCTTTCAGGGCATCTTTTAAGGAAGCAGTCTGAGTATGGCAGATTGTCACTGTTGCGCCTCGATTTACTAGCATCGACGCGAGAGGACGGCCAACAGTTCGCCCTCGCCCCACAATTGCGACTTTTTTACCTTTGATGGGACAATAGGTTTCTAATAGTTGAATGCAGGCTTGTGGTGTTGCAGGTAAGATGGCACTGTCTTCTTTACCGAGAGCGAGAAGACCCATATTATATGGATGTAGACCATCTACATCTTTGCATGGTTTCATTCTCAGTACAGCTTGTTCGCTGTCGATGTGAGATGGGAGGGGAAACTCCAAGATTATTCCATGTACGGATTGATCGTCAGCAAGCATCTGGAGGGTTTCATTCAAAGTTTCCTGACTGACATCTGGACTCAATTCGCTGTGAACAACTTCAATTCCCAAAGACGAGGCTGTTTTTTTCTTGGATTGAACGTAGCTGAGAACAGCGGGATCGGATGAACAGGAAACAACTGCCAGTTTCGGGTAAATGTTCGCTTCTTTGAGTTTGTTGACTTGAGTAGTAATTTCTTCTTTGATTGATTTGGCGATCGCATTTCCACGCAGTTCAATTGCAGATTGCACGAGAGTGTACCTCCAACAGTAAAGGGCTAGCAAAAGTAACTAAATTTCTCGTCAATAATATGACGTTTATCTTTCAATATCCACGCTACGACTCCACCCATGTTGGATTGTTTGTTGCACATACCACAGGCGTTCTGTTGGGTCTTTAACAGCATCTAAATATACGGACATTATGACCCCAAGGAATTTGTCGAACAAGCTGTTGGACAATTTGCTCTTCTGGATACGCCTCAGCAAAAGCTCTCATGTACATGAGATTAGTACGTGAAAAGCCTTTCATCTCTGGAAAAGCTTTTTGCAAATCCGCTGCAAGGCGGTTAATTACTTTTGCTCCCCAACCTTGCTGCTGCTGTCGCTGGAGAATGTCTCGTCCAATTTGCCAGTAAAGCAATGTTAGCTCTTTGTTGACTGCTAACGCTGCCCGCAGTTGAGCGTTGGAAATTTTAGTTTTTAATTCTAGCAGTAAGTCGTCATAACCAAGGATATCAGAGGCGCGGGTTTTTGATAGATCGGATTTACGGTCTTGAGGCATAAACCAGCAAATAGCAGCGAAAATATAGCGCTAATATACTTTAGTTTAAAGTCAGCAGTGTTGATTACATTTTGTAAAGAATAATGACAAGCGATCGCCATTCTATATTTTCATTTTTTGCTGGTTTACGAGTCGTACTTAACTCATTGTCATTTAGCCACTTATCTGCTTGATGTTAAGTAAATTACCTCACTATAATAATGTGTTATTTGTAGCTGTAACCAATAAAACTAAGCAATGGGTCTATGTTTAAGAGAAAATGCTAGGAATTGTGGATTAATTTATTAAAATAGTCTTAAATTTTTATAAAGGTTTATAATCAATTACTAGTAAGAGAGACGATGGCAGCAGAGTATCCAGACATTGATATTGCGCCATATATAGATCACACCCTGCTGATACCAACGGCTACAAGCGAGCAGGTTGAGCAATGGTGTGAAGAAGCAGAGAGATTTCAATTCGCAGCAGTTTGCGTATATCCAGTTTACGTGAGGCAAGCTGCCGAACTCCTCCACGGTAAAAAGCCGAAAGTTTGTACTGTGATTGGCTTTCCCACTGGAGCGACGACTTCAGCAGTTAAGCTGTACGAAGCCCAAGAAGCAGTAGAAAATGGCGCTACTGAGTTGGATGTAGTCATAAACTTAGGTTGGTTGATCGCTGGCAAAACTGATGAGGTGCATAAGGAAATCGCTGAAATTTGTGAGGAAACAGGGCAAACAGTAAAAGTAATTTTGGAAACCAATCTCCTGACGGATGCTCAGAAGCGACTAGCTGCGGAAATATGTATGGATGCAGGGGCGTCGTTTCTTAAAACCAGCACGGGTTGGAACGGAGGTGCAACAGTAGCGGATGTGCAACTTCTTTATGAAGTTGCCCGAGACAGAGCAGCAATTAAGGCATCAGGAGGTATTCGCACAATTGACCAAGCTCTAGACTTAATTATGGCTGGTGCTACGAGATTGGGCACTTCTCGCGGTGTCGATTTGCTAAGGCAGCGCGATACCCTGGAAAAGAGTAAGTAATCATTTGTCATCTGTCCTACCCTACGGGAAGCCGCCCGGAGGGTGTCTACGTCCTTTGTCCTTTGTAATGACCAATGACTAATGACTAATGACTAATGACTAATGATCAATGACTAATGACTAATGAGTAGAACTTATAAAGCAACTGGAATTAATTTGAAAACACAGGCTTTTGGCGAATCGGATCGGCTAGTGACAATTTTGACACAGGAGTTTGGTCTGATTCGGGCGATCGCACCTGGTTCTCGCAAGCATAACTCCAGCCTTGGTGGTAGGAGTGGGACGTTTGTAGTAAATGAATTATTGATTGCCAAAGGGCGATCGCTAGATAAAATTACGCAAGCACAAACAGTAAAATCTTATCCCGGTCTTGCTAAGGATTTGGTCAAATTGGCAGCTAGTCAGTACTTGGCAGAGATAGTACTGTGTCAGGCTTTAAGCGAACAACCTCAAACAGAACTGTATGAGTTACTTAACGAACATCTGAGACGCTTAGAAGCTTTACCCAGTGCAAACACGTATAGTGTAATGGCGCATCTGACACATGGACTATTTCAGCTTTTGGCTTTAGCTGGACTGACGCCGCAAGTACAGATGTGTTGTTTATCCGGACGCCCCTTAAAACCCGATTTTACAGACCCTAACTGGGTAGTAGGATTCAGTATTAGTGCTGGTGGAACGATTTGTTTAACAGCTTGGGAACACGTGAAGAAGGAGGGGGAGGTGGGGAGATGGGAAGGTGGGAAGAACCATCACCCCATCACCCCATCACCCCATCACCCCAACCCTAAGGTAAAGCATCCTACAAGTGTCTACACCCCATCACCCCAAAGCGTCGGCTACGAAACCATTATTCATCGCCAAGAAATACCGGTACTTTCCAAACGCCTGAATGCTCAAGAATTGAATATACTCCAGCAGCTGTCGCAATCAGAGATAATGCAAGATGCAGCCAGAGAAGATGACTGGTTATCTGTTGAGCAAATTTTGCGTCAGTATGCTCAGTATCAATTTGGTCGCCCCATTCGCTCTGCTGCCTTGATAGATTCTTATTTTGCTGCTAAACCATGATGCAACCGTCTGATTTGGATACAAAAATCCTGCCACTGTCACCAAGCCATGCCAAAAAACAGAATAGGGCATCAGCGCCTAAATTACAAAATCACCTAAGTGCAGTTCCCAAGTCAACACCCAGTAAAATCTATCCTCAAGAAATGTCTAAACAAGACTTTTCTAGAGATGAACAAAACTGGACACAGGAATCACCAACCAATGTTAAAAAATCTGACTCTAGTGAAGCAAAGGGTCTGACTTCGCCAGTAGTAACTGCTGCTGTACCGGAAAAAATGGCTCAAGAAAAGTCTGGTGCAGATGGCGGTGGAGCAGCATCAAGTGATATACAAGAACGTGGGTTTTGGCCTGTATTAAAAAACCCCAATTTTTTGGCTCTTTGGGGTGGTCAAGTTTTTTGCCAATTGGCAGATAAAGTGTATTTGGTGCTGATGATTGCCTTGATTAATTCTCATTTTCAGATGGGCGATCGCACGATTAGCGCTTGGGTATCAGCATTGATGATGGCTTTTACCATTCCCGCCGTACTGTTTGGTTCTTTGGCGGGTGCATTTGTAGACCGCTGGTCGAAAAAAATTGTACTAGTGGGAACGAATATTTGGCGGGGTATCCTAGTTTTGATTATTCCCCTGCTACTATGGCTAACTCAAAATTGGCAACCGATCGGAGTTTTGCCTGTGGGTTTTGTCATCATTCTGGGAGTAACTTTTCTAGTTTCAACACTGACACAGTTTTTTGCACCAGCAGAACAAGCAGCAATTCCCTTAGTAGTGAAAGACAAGCACTTACTTTCGGCAAATTCTCTTTACACAACAACAATGATGGCATCGGTGATTGTGGGATTTGCCATTGGTGAACCACTTTTGGCTGCGGCCGATCGCCTTTGGTTGCTACTTGGTGGAAACGACGGACTCGGAAAAGAAATAGTCGTGGGTGGTAGTTATGCGATCGCCGGACTGATTTTATTGCTCTTGGTCACAAACGAAAAACCCCATGCAGCCGAAAAAGAATCTCCACATATCTTTGCCGATCTGCGGGATGGATTGCGCTATTTAGGGAAAAATTATCGGCTTCGCAATGCCTTGATTCAGTTAATTATCTTATTTTCTGTATTTGCTGCCTTAACAGTTCTCGCCGTTCGCATGGCAGAAATAATTCCCAGCTTGAGGGCAGAACAATTCGGTTTCTTATTAGCATCTGGAGGTGTTGGCATTGCTGTTGGGGCAATGATGTTAGGTCTGTTCGGTCAACGCTTCTCCTATAGCCAATTGAGTCTACTTGGTAGTGTGGGTATGGTAGTATCCCTAATTGGTCTATCAGTCTTTACGCAACAGCTATGGATTGCCCTGCTACTAGTAATGCTTTTGGGAATCTTTGGGGCGTTAGTAGGAATACCAATGCAAACTGCGATTCAAACAGAAACACCTCCGGAAATGCGTGGTAAAGTGTTTGGTTTGCAGAACAATGTCATTAACATTGCTCTGAGTTTACCCTTAGCATTAGCAGGTGTAGCAGAAACCTTTGTGGGATTGCAGGCAGTATTTTTGGGATTGGCGGCGATCGTCTTTTTGGGTGGTCTATTAACCTGGTATGTTTCCATCCCGGATGAAAATTAATATATAGCTACGCTGTTTTCCATAGCTAAAACCTGAATAAAAATTTGAGCTATACCCTACCAGATCCAGATATCCAAATTGTTTTTATTGCCTTGGCATCATGATTGAGATATACACGAAAAAGAAATATTTCGTGGTAAGCTGATGTGGATGGTAAAATATTGCACAATTTCTGCCAGGTATCATTATCATGCCTGCAAGAGCTAGACGCAATTTCCAGCGTCTAGCCAGCTTGTTAGGAAATCATTCTTAAATTAACCACTGATAAATAAAATAAATTAAGTCATTTAATACATTGGTTTAGCAAAAAATTAAAATTTTTTGTTTGAAGTCGATACTGGCTGTATTTTATGATAAGCATTGGGTCAGAAAGTCCACATTGACAAAAAACAACAAAAAAAGACAAAAAGCTGATAGATTAAACCCGCTTTCCTATTTCCTAAATAGTTAATAAAGAATGCGTATAGCTTGGATCGGAAAAAAATCACCCTTTTGTGGCAACGTAACCTACAGTCGAGAAATTACAAATGCTTTATTAGAGCGGGGACACCAAGTTAGCTTCCTGCATTTTGCTCAAGAAGAAACCCAACTCGATAACTGGCCAAATTGTCCAGAAGTTCCCCTACCCTTCATTTACAAGTCCCAGGTTTACACTATTCCCACTTTCAAAGCGACTAAGGTCTTAACCCAGTCGCTGCGACGTATCAAACCCAATATAGTTCATGCTTCTCTCACCCTCTCTCCCTTGGACTTTGTTCTGCCAGAAATTTGTGAGGAGCTAAATTTGCCGCTAATTGCCACTTTCCACACACCATTTGCAGGTAAAGGGGCAAAGCTGGTATCGGGAACACAACTTTTGGCTTATCAACTCTACGCACCTTTTTTAGGTAATTACGATCGCGTGATTGTATTTTCCCAAATTCAACGCGAATTGTTGGCACGTATGGGTGTACGGTCAGAAAAGATTGCTGTCATTCCCAATGGTGTAGATGTTACTAAGTATTCTCCTGGTATCTCTCAAGTTAAAGCAGAATTTGATGCCGATCGCTTGTTTGTTTACCAAGGACGGTTAGCTCCAGAAAAAAACGTCGAACCCCTCCTCCGCGCTTGGAAGCAGGCAGATATGGGTTCAGAAAGCAAGTTGCTGATAGTTGGCAATGGCCCTTTGAAACCTTCTTTGGAACCGTTTTATAATTCTGAACACGGCATTCATTGGTTAGGATTTGTGGCTGATGAAAACCGCCGCATCGAAATTTTACGTGGTGCAGATGTATTTATATTACCTTCGCTAGTAGAAGGCTTATCTTTGTCTTTATTAGAAGCAATGGCCTGTGGAATAGCTTGTTTAGCAACTGATGTGGGTGCTGATGGAGAAGTATTAGAAAAAGGAGCAGGTGTAATTTTGAATCCGAAGACAGTGCGGCCCCAACTTAGAACCCTCTTGCCATTGTTCCGCGATCATCCTGAGTTAACAACCCTGCTAGGGCAGAAAGCCAGAAAGCGGGTGTTAGAACGCTACACCCTTAGCAGTAATATTACTCAATTGGAACTGCTATATGAAGAAGTGATCCGACAGCAGCGCGTACAGCTAAGTTGGGGAGCATAGAAGAAGATGGAGGGAGGGGGAGAGTGAGAGATGGGGAGATAGGGAGAAATCTTCACTCAATCACTTCATCACCCAATCCTCTTTTCTTTGTTACCTTGCTTTTTGCATAAGACTACAGATTGTCTCAACATCTGTGGTCAACATAATTAAACGTAAAATATCTTGTATTTTATACGGGCGGGCAGGATGCCCACCCTACAATATTATTAAAGCTCTTGTGGGGTGGGCTTCTAGCCCGCACTGTTTTTAGTTTATTTATGCCTTTCTACTTAATAGTAATGCGTGTTGCTTCTTAACGGGTTTATAAATTTTTAACAATACCGAATTACCATAACTATTAGTAAATATTTATACTTACAACTAGATGAGAGAGCTAAGAAAGAAGAAAGAAAACTTGCTAATTTGGGACTATACCTTTTAAAACTCGGACTTGAATATGAGAAGCAGCAAAGCTCTCAAGGAGAAGTTGAGAGCTAACACAGGGGTATAACAAAAGGCAAACTCAAGGGGAGTAGTAACACTCCACTCACTTAAGAAAGCTCAAACTTTCCAACGAAGTGGGACTTTTTAACAGCCATCTCAGCTAGATCCCTACTTAGGCGAAACTGCGATCGCTCTATTTTATAAACCCATCTCCCATGCAACTTGATGAAGCCAAACTCAAATGGTTTCGCCGCCAGTTGCTAGCTTGGGCAAAGCTGCACCGCAGGCAGTTTCCTTGGCGTAGCACGAAAGATCCCTATGCCATCTTGGTGGCTGAGTTTCTGCTGCAAAAGACTAATGCGCCTTTAGTTGTTCCTCTGTACCAGGTGTTTATGGAGAAATTTCCCACTGCCAGCGCCTTAGCAACAGCACCAGTTGAACAGGTAGCCGACTTATTACGGCCCTTGGGCCTTTCCTTTCGAGCCGAAAGACTGCATCATTCAGCACAACTGATTATGGAACAATACGGTGGGAAAATCCCTCAAAATGAAGCGGATCTGCTCAAATTGCCAGGTGTGGGTAAATACATAGCACGGTCGGTCTGTGCCAATGCCTTTGGACAGCACAAAGCTGTAATTGATACCAATGTTGCTCGGATTTTGGAGCGGTTTTTTGGATTAGAGGGTGGTCGGGTAAAGTCTCGTTCTCGCTTGCTTTGGGAAGCCTCGGAGCAAGCAGCCCCTGAGACACAAGTAGGAGCTTGGAATTTGACGCTTTTTGACTTTGGGGCGACAGTTTGCACAGCTAGAAACCCGCGCTGTTTTGAGTGTCCATTGCGACAGCAGTGTAATTATTTAGCTAACGCAGAGGAACGCAAAGTAACCGCACCAGGTAGCAGAGTTTTTTGAATTTAAATTTGTATTGAAATTTTTTCAATTTCTTGTGGAGTGGGCATCTTGCCCGCCCAGATCGTGCAATTTAAATGTGGAACAGCTTGCTAAAAATAATGGCTACGTCCTCTTTGTCGCAAGTAGTCATAAATTTTCCATGCCACTAGTCCAAACATCAAATTGAGTAGGAAACGGCTAAGTATAAACCACAAAGTATTAGGGTAAAAAAGTTGGGAGGGGCTAAAAATACTCAGACTTCTTATCAATAAAAATAGTCCAAAAATCGCATTGCCACCCAACATGAGAGCAAATATTACTAAACCTCGCTGCCAAAAACGGTGCTGGGGTGTATGACCACTAATCAGGGAAATCACTGCTTTTCTCTGTATTTTCCGTAGTAATTGTTCTAGTCGCCAGAACATCCACAACAAAAATGGAAATAAACCATAACTAAGTAAAGGCAGTGGTTCTGGATAACGCCAAGCGCTAGATAAAACATTTACAAGAGCATGGCAAATGACAGAATTGAGCCAAGCTTTGGGAATACTTGGGGTGGATTGACGTAAGTTAATGTTTAATCCAACAGACAATCCTAGGGCATATCCCCAAGGTGCAGAGAACATGGCGTGGACTGGTGTGCCAATCGCCCGCTCAAAAATTGATGCCGTGTCGTTGAAAAGATAAATCCAGTTTTCTTGAGCAGTAAACCCAAGAGCAACGGCTATGATAAACAAGAAAATGGTGCTGGGGCGTAATCGATACCTACGTTGAAAGTACCAAATAGGAACTACAACTGCTACTAATTTACAACCTTCTTCGATGGGGCCTACCTCTATTAGTTGCCGCAGGGCAATACCTGTGAGTGTGTGTCTGATTGCCCGCCAGCTTGCCCAAGAGTTGATTTGGGTTTCGACAACGAATTCTAGACTGAGGGCGACAAAACCAGATATTGCCCCGATCGCAAAAAATAACAGCAGCCGCAGCAGGGATGGAGCAGTAAAAACGCGCCCGTAGTAGTAAATCAGAAGCAGCAGGGGAGGTATCGCCGCCCACAGCAGTTCAGGGTAGAGACGTAGCATGCTACGTCTCTATACCTGAGCAATAACGGTACGATGACGAGGACTATTGCTAGTGATGTTGGGTGTTTGGAAACCCGCTTCTACTAACGCTTGCTCAATATCCAAGCTGAAGTATTCATCTAAATAGGGTTCGGTGCTTTTGAGCAGTGTCAAAACGTAAGGAGGCATTTTCTTGTAAGCTTCGGCTTTGGGGTTCATGTCCATAATTGCCAAATGCCCACCCGGACGCAGCAAACGCCGCGCTTCTGCAAAAATCTGCTGGGTGGGAGACTGGGGCAATTCGTGACACACCAAGAAAATTGAGACTAAATCAAAGCAAGCATCTGGTAATCCAGTTGCCTCGGCAGCAGCGTGAACCCAATTTATGTTGTAGTGGTGCTGTTGCGAGCGATATTGGGCAACAGCTAAGAAGTAGGGAGATAAATCTAAGCCTGTGATTTTGGCCTGGGGATAAAGTTCTTGCAGGGCAAAAGTACTCATACCCACACTACATCCCAAATCGAGGATATCTTGGGGTTGGTTGGGAATTTGCTGTTTGAGGATGTCATGGTAGCTTTGACGCAGCTTAGCATCGCCTTGCGCTCCCGCACCAGGCCAAATATTGGCGTGGACGGCATAAGCAGCAACTTCTACTTCTAGGGCTGCATCCCAGCTGAGATTGCCTTTTTCATAGGCGTGGAATGAAGTGACGTAGTACTCTGGGTAGTTTAGTTGCGACTTTTGTACTTTCGTTAGTTCGCTTTCCCAATTATGCGATCGCAGTGCTTGCACTTGGTTTCTCCAAGGCACTCCTATTTTCTCAGCCCGTTTAATCATCATTTCACGGGCTTGGTGCTTAGCTAGGTTATATAGTGGCTTGATTGCCAGTACCCCATTAATCAAGCGCGAAGATAATCCCGGAGTATTATTTACAGCCGTATTCATCAGTAAAGTTGCTCAAATAATCTGCTTTGTGTTGCAATCAGGAAAAAGCCTGTTTATCTGCATCATAGCCCTTAAGAGCAAATTCCTGAAAATCTCGTACGAATCCACTTACTCTTCTACCGTTACGTCCTACTGCCATAATATCTAAGTATTTTCTCGTTCGACGATAAAGAGTATTTTATGATAGTCGTGCCATTATTTAAGGTATTAATAAACAAAGTTTCAGAATATACGTGAATAGTCATACATTCCACTGTTATTACAGGCAGCGCCAATATCAGGATTTAACAACATTGATTTATTTTCAGGCGTTTTTATTTTATGATTACTTTTTTATGAATTTAACCTTTAAGACATGTACAAGAAGTATGTAGACGTATTGAGCTTTACTCCTCTTTATCTGTTAGCTTAGTAGAATTTGCTACCAAAAGTTAGTAAATAAAAATACTTGAATCGTAAAGAGTTCCCAAAGTTACTAGATATGAAGATAAAATCTGAGAGTAGGCCTGTTCTTCATCGAAAAAAAATTAATATTAACAATATCAGCAGGCTATCCTAAGCTATATGAATGTGTTGGAGTATTTTTACTCAATAACACGTAGAACTTAAAACACTCTTGATTGCATGACAACAAAGTGGGTGCATCTGGGGTGAATTTAGGAAATACATGCAACGTAGCAATTTTTCTTTTGTTCATGCAGTTTTCTTTTTTCTTTACTAAATCTATTTAGAGTTATCAGGATTACAAGGTAAGTAGGCATCCATGTCCAACTCTTATTTTGATACAGAAAATAACCGCTATAAATCTTTTGAGCTACCAGGGTCAAGACCACATTACAATCCCGATCGCCCTGGACAGGTTGAGCATATTTTTCTTGACCTCAATCTGAATATTCACAACCAAAGTATTCAGGGCCAGTGCAACATTACTTTGTTGCCTATCCGTAACGGCATTGACCGTTTGACATTGGATGCTGTGAACTTGAACATTGAATCTGTGCAGGTGGATGAAGTACCGCAGAAGTTTGATTACGACGGGCAAAAACTGTCAATTCAACTCGATTCTCCGACACTCATCGATCGGCGAATTGCGATCGCGATCGCCTACTCGCTAGAAAAACCTCAACGCGGTATTTACTTTATTCAACCAGACAAACACTATCCCCATAAACCCACCCAAGTCTGGACACAGGGAGAAGATGAAGACTCGCGCTTTTGGTTTCCCTGTTTTGATTACCCAGGACAATTGTCTACTTCTGAAATTCGCGTTCGTGTTCCCAAACCTTTTCTGGCGATCTCCAATGGCGAACTCATTGCTACAGAAGCAGACAGCGATAGCAAAATCTACCACTGGTTGCAGCAGCAAGTACATCCTACCTATTTGATGACGCTGGCGGTAGGTGACTTTGCCGAAATTCGAGATGAGTGGAACGGCAAACCCGTCACCTACTACGTGGAAAAGGGACGGGAAGCAGACGCCAAACGCAGTATGGGTAAAACTCCGCAAATGATGGAGTTTTTAAGCGAAAAGTATGGTTATCCTTATGCCTACCCCAAATACGCGCAAGTTTGCGTAGATGACTTTATCTTTGGTGGCATGGAAAACACCTCAGCTACGCTGTTAACCGATCGATGTTTGCTGGATGAGAAGGCTGCACTAGATAATCGCAACACGGAAAGTTTGGTTGTTCACGAACTAGCACACCAGTGGTTCGGTGACTTAATCGTGATTAAGCACTGGTCTCATGCTTGGGTTAAGGAAGGAATGGCTTCTTACTCAGAAGTGATGTGGACAGAACACGAATACGGTACAGATGAGGCAGCCTATTACCGCTTGCTAGAAGCCCGCAGTTATCAAGCGGAAGATAGCAGTCGCTACCGCCGTCCGATGGTGACGCACGTTTACCGGGAAGCGATCGAACTTTATGACCGCCACATCTACGAAAAAGGGTCTTGTGTTTATCACATGATCCGGGCGGAATTGGGCGAAGAACTGTTTTGGAAAGCCATGAAAACATTTGTGCAGGACAACGCCCATCAAACTGTAGAAACAATAGATTTGTTGCGGGCAATCGAAAAGGCTACTGGGCGCAATCTCTTGTTTCTGTTCGATCAATATGTTTACCGTGGCGGCCATCCTGATTTTAAAGTGGCTTACTCTTGGGATGGAGACGCAAATTTGGCAAAGATAACAGTGACTCAAACTCAAGCTAAATCAGATCAAAATGGCAGTAATAGCAATTTGTTTGATCTGCGCATCCCGATTGGTTTTGGGTACAAACATGCAGAGAAGCAAAATGATGCATCTTCTGAGTTAAAAATTTTCAAGGTGCGGGTTCACGAACGCGAACAAAGCTTCTACTTCCCACTCGAAGAAAAACCTCAGTTTGTTAGCTTTGATGTTGGCAATAATTTCTTGAAAACTGTCGAGTTAGAATATCCAATACCAGAGTTGAGAGCGCAGTTAGAATGCGATCCCAACCCCACCTCCCGCATTTATGCAGCGGAAGCTTTGGCGAAAAAAGGAGGGTTAGAGGTACTTAAGGCGCTGGCGGCGTCACTGCAAAATGATTCTTTTTGGGGTGTGCGCGTGGAAGTAGCCAAACAACTAGCAGAAATCAAGCTGGATCAAGCCTTTGATGCTTTGGTAGTGGGGTTAAAAGATTCCAATCCGCACGTGCGCCGGGCGGTGATACAAGCACTAGGGAAAATCAAAACTTATTCTAGTTATAAAGCTGTGAAAGCACTGGTGGAAGATGGAGATGCCAGTTACTATGTGGAAGCAACAGCTGCTCACACTATTGGTGCGATCGCTGCTGCCAATCTGGAGGAAAAACCCAAAGAAGAAAAAGTTTTGAAACTGCTGAAAACTGTTTTGGAAGAAAAAGCAGGTTGGAATGAGGTGGTACGGAGTGGTGCGATCGCTGGTTTAGCAGAACTCAAAACCTCGGAAGCAGCTTTAAATCTAATTTTGGAATACACCAAACTGGGTGTACCGCAACCTTTGCGCTTGGCTGCAATTCGCGCTTTGGGCAAAGTTTCAGTTGGTCAAACTCCTGCCAATGTAGAACGAATTTTAGAGCGTTTGAAAGAACTGGCGAAGGAAACTTTCTTTTTAACTCAACTAGCGGTACTGACAGCACTGGGAAATATGGAAACTGCCAAAGCGATCGCCATTTTGCGATCGCTCGCTGACCAAACAGCAGATGGGCGCGTGCGTCGCTATGCTGAAGAAGAAATTGCTAAGGTGCAAAAGAATATTGGTACAGACAGTGCTGTTAAACAATTGCGTGAAGAACTCGACCAACTCAAGCAACAAAATCAAGAATTGAGAAGCCGCCTGGAAAACTTGGAAGCAAAATCTAAGTAGCAGCTTGAATCAAAAAGCTTTGTACTTTGACCAGACGCGAAATTTCGTGTCTGGTCAATTTGTTGTATTGTTAACAAAAATACAAAATGAAATTTAGTTTTAAGTTGATATCTCAAACTCCTACCATTGCATTGGTTTGTTGGGAGTTTATATGCTGCGATCGCCATCTTACGAGAAGCTATTAAGTAGGTCAACATAATTAAACGGGCGGGCTAGAAACCCACTCCACAATATTATTAAAGCTCTTGTGGGGTGGGCATCCTGCCCGCCCCGTTTTTAGTTTATTTATGGCTTTCTACTTATTACCTCTAATATCATATCCGGTAAATCACTTATAAAACATCGATGGGTAATAGGGAGTGGGAACTAGGGACTGGGGAATAGGGACTAGGGAATAGGGATTAGGAATTAATAAATCTTAATATTGCCCGATACCCAATCCCCGATACCCAATCCCCAATCACCAATTAGCAGCCTAGGCGACAGTATAACTATTCAAGCGGGTATTCTATAAGCTGTTGCTATCAACAACGAGTTATATAGCGTTTATTAAGCAACTGAGGTACACCTAAATCTTTTTTACCAAGGTTAGTAGTTTTGAAAACGTACCTCACCAGGTCGGAAACCGCTATAAGTATTAATTCTTACTTAATAATACTAATTCTGAGTCTTTAGTTTCGTCTCAGAATACCTAATTTAAACAGTTAACAACACTCTAATAACTCATAAATGTACTGTTTCAAATATTTTTATGCCCTAAGGTCTATAAAATTATTCACGAAGTTTTTTAGACTTGTTCTTATCAAATGTGATGAATCAAAATAGCAAAACACGCTAACATTGTATCATGTGGCTTAAATTTGCTATATGAATTTTGCGTGAATTCATATAAATTCTTCGTGAAGCTTAGTCTAGTGGTGTGAGAGGGAACGTTACACATATTAAGAATTGATAGGTGTAACGAAGTTTTCATGTAGAAAACACAAAGTTTTTGGTTTTTTTGAATGTAAAAAGTATTCTCAGCATTGAGAAAAAAGTTGTTCTCGATTTTAGTACCTGAAGTTGCCTGCATTTGTGGATATACGTAAATCTGTTCTGATGATTTTTGAACAGTTCCATCCAAGCAGTACTACTCTGTTGAGGAATGCGAAATGAAAGTGATTTTTTTACACAAGCATGACACTACCGAGAGGTACAATCAAACTTTTTGAATATTTTCCAGTAATAAAAACATCTCGGTAATTGCACACAACTTGTGCAGGATGGTTGTTATGCAGAAGCCTGTTCTGACTATTTTTTACCAGTTCAATCCTTGGAACACGACTATTGGTGGAATTCAGACACTGATAAATATTTTTATCAAGTATGCTCCCGTCGAGTTTGATGTACGGCTGGTAGGAACAGGATGCGATCCCAACCAACCCGCAGGTAAATGGCAAAAAGCAGAATACGCAGGTAAGGCAATTTATTTCCTGCCTTTATTTACTTTGCACAATGATAACGTTAGGAGTGCAGTGCCTACTACACTCAAGTACACAGTTGCTTTGTTTGGGCGTTGCTATGCCTCAGACTTCATGCACTTTCATCGCTTGGAGCCAACTTTAGCAACCCTGAACTGGCAGGGAGAGAAAACTCTGTTTGTTCACAATGATATTCAAACGCAAATGCAAGCTGCGGGCGATCAAAAGGCGATACTGTGGCGAAAATTTCCAGCAGCATATTTTGCTTTGGAAAAGTTTTTGATTGGGCAGTTTAGCCAAATTCTGTCATGCAATAGTAATTCCACAGAATTATATCGACAGCGTTATCCAGAGATAGCAGAGCGTGTCTCTAACATTAAAAATTCATACGATAGCGAGATTTTTTATCCGGTCAGTCAACAAGAGCGCGAAACTTCCAGACAGGAGTTGGTATATCGAATGTGTTTGGATGGGGAAACACGTTTTGTCTTGTTTGCAGGTCGGTTGCATCCACAAAAAGATCCAATTCTGCTGGTACGCGCTTTTGCAGCTTTGAATGAACCAAAAGTTCACTTACTGATAGTAGGTGATGGGGAGTTAGCCACAGAAGTAGGTAGAGAAATTGAGCAGTTGAGATTATCTAGTCGGGTGACGATGCTTGGGCCTGTTGCTCAAGCCGAACTCGCACAGTTGCATCGTGTTTGCAGTGCCTTTATTCTCAGCAGTGCATACGAAGGTTTACCCTTGGTAGCGCTAGAGGCACTTGCCAGTGGAACTCCAGTAGTAACAACTAAATGCGGTGAAACACCAAAACTGCTTGCTACTGACAGTGGAGTTGTTTGCGAGGAAAGAACGCCAACATCCATAGCCAATGCTTTACGCCAAGTATTGCAGCATCCAGAAAATTATCCCGCCGACGCTTGTGTGCGGACTGTACAACCCTATGCTGCACGCATTGTTGTCAATGACATCTACCAGCAAATGTGGCAAAGCTGGGAACAGCGACTCAAAAAGGATGTGAACAGTATTCATAAAACCTATTGGTAGCTATCCCAAGATTCAAATTGTTGTACGTATTTCAGCTTGTACACTATAGCACGAGCATTACTGATTAGTATGAGAATTGTTGTTATCGGTGCAAAAGGTCTACCTCCAAAACAGGGCGGTATTGAACATTACTGTGCAGAAGTCTATCCGCGCATGGTCGCGCAGGGTCACACCGTAGATTTATATGCTCGCTGTTCCTATACCGAAAGTTCCTGGATTGACCATTATGATTTTCAGGGGGTAAGAGTTACTTCGTTACCTGGTTTAGAACTCAGAGGTGTGGACGCTTTTATTACCTCAGCACTAGGTGCGATCGCTACAACTGGTAATAAATACGATATTGCTCATTTCCACGCTCTTGGCCCATCTCTGTTTACTGGTTTAGCCAGAATTACTAGTCCTGCCAAGGTTGTCGTCACCTGTCAGGGGTTAGACTGGCAGCGTGCTAAGTGGGGCAGTTTTTCTACTCAGCTAATTCATCTGGGTGAAAAGGCAGCAGTACGTTTTGCTCACGGAATCATTGTGGTATCGGATGCGCTCAAGTCCTACTTTTTACAAACCTATGGTCGGGAAACAATCTACATTCCCAACGCTCCAGCCTGCTATGGTGAGTCAGACCCAAATTTTACCTACGGAACTCAGCTAGGTCTAGAGCCAGGACGCTACATCTTATTTGTGGGCAGATTGGTACCAGAAAAGCGTCCTGACTTACTCGTCGAAGCCTTCAGCACTTTGAAACCAAAGGGATGGAAACTAGTTATAGCTGGAGGTGTCAGCGATACAAGATCCTTCACAGCCAAGCTATTAGAAAAGATTGCCAGCAACCGCGACATCGTATTTGCAGGAGAGTTACGGGGCCCTCGTCTGTGGGAGATTGTTCGAGGTGCGGGGTTGTTTGTTCTGCCTTCTGATTTAGAGGGGCTTCCTTTGGTGATGTTAGAGGCAATGCAAGAAGGAATACCAGTACTGGGAAGTGATATTCCACCCCACCAGCAATTGATTAGTCGGGGAAGGGGAATGCTTTTTGAGGCTGGAAACCTCGACTCTTGTGTTCGTTCCCTAGATTGGGCAATTCATCACCCAACAGCAATGGCTGCTATGGCTCAGAAAGCCCAAAAACACGTGCAACTTTATTACAGCTGGGATCGCATTACTTCTGAAACGTTGAAACTATATACAAGTCTTTTGAATTTACCTGAGTCAGTAGATATACGACAGCCTAGTTCTACCAAACTTGCTGGGATTGTTAGTAAAGAATAACTTGTCATTCGTCATTTGTCCTTTGTCTTTTGTACAAATCTAATCACTAATGACTAATGACCAATGACCATTGACTAATGACTAATTAGATAAAGGTAGATGTAATGGAAAAAGGCTTTTCATCAGTATCAGCGGTGTTGAAGCGACGTGCAATACCTGCTCTGGCTACGTTTGCTGCTGTCATTGCTGGAGCGATCGCCTACCTCCAGATGGCTCCACGCAAGTACGAAACATCTGCGCGACTGATACTTGACGACAAAAGAGTAAGCGTTTCGGAATTGGGTCGCGATCTTACCCAACTACGTTCAGGTACGCCGGGTGGCCCAAACCCACTGGCTGACCAAGCAGAATTAATTAAGTCACAACGTGTTCTCCAAAAAGCGATCGCTCAGGTTGTTTCTCAATCTCAGGCTAGTTCACCCGAAACCGCGCTGACAACGGGAGAGTTTCGCCAAGATTTGAAAGTGAAAATTGTTCCAGCTACCAACATTCTAGAGGTGAGCTATGAAAACGAAGACCCTGTACTTGCTACCAATTTAGTAAATGCCGTTACCCAGGCAATGGTTGAGGATAATACTCAAATCATTCGCCAAGAAGCTGCCAGCGTACGAAAGTTTTTGCAAACAAAGGTACCAGAAGCTCGCCAGCGTCTAGAACAGGCTGAACGGATTGAAAACAAATACAGACAGGCTAGCGGTATAGTCTCCTTTGAAGAGCAAACCAAGAGCTTGGTGGATAGCCTAGCCACTTTGGAAGAACAGGAGCATACTCTTTTAGCTCAACTCCAAGAGTTGCGTTCCAAGGAAGCTTCGCTACGACAAGTGACTGAGGCCAGAGGTCTGAATAAAGCCTACGCAGCTGTACGCGGCGGTCAAAACGAAGAACTGAAGATGTTGCGTGCTAAGTTGGGGGAGTTGGAGACGAAGCTAGTTGAAGCTCGTTTGCTCTTGACAGACAATCATCCCACTGTCATTAATTTGCTTGAGCAACGAGATGGGCTGCGTGCCTTATATCAAAATGAACTGGCTCGCGTGTCGCCAGCAAATCAAGCCATCGCTTCTAATACTGTCGCCAGCGATCAAATCAGTCAAGATTTAACATCCCAACTTATCACTAATGAAGTTGAGCGTTGGGCAGTTGAAAATAAGCTCAGAGTTGTGCAAGCTAATCATGCCGATCTCCAATCTCGCTTGGCACAGCTACCTATTAAACAACAACAGTTGACTCCACTTACACGTCAACGGGAAGAAGCTGTGGAATCTTTGAAGTTACTGCAAAGCAAACTGGAAGAAGCACGAATTGCTGAAGCCCAACTGGTTGGTAATATTCAAATTATCGAAGCAGCACAAACACCAACTAAACCTACCTCACCCCACAACAAAGCTGTACTGGCGATCGCTATCTTGTTCGGAACTGCTTTAGCCACAGGCATTATACTGCTACTGGAGCTAATGGATAAAACTTTAAAGGATGCTTCCGAAGCAGAGGAACTGCTGAAGTTGCCATTGCTGGGAGTCCTACCACATCTGCCAGCTAAGACTCTTGTTCTTGAGCCATCCGAACGATTCTTAGATGATGTTAGTCTGGTTGAGCCTTACCGCATGCTTTTCAAAAATATCGAGTTTCGCAGTACTGAATCGTTGCAATTGATTGTTGTGAGTAGCACCATTTCCGGAGAGGGTAAATCCGTAGTTGCCTCACATCTAGCTGCTGTTTCTGCCATGTTATCTCGAAGGACACTGCTGATTGATGCAGATTTACGTCATCCCATGCTGCACACACTGTTTAACTTAGCTCCTCAGCCAGGAATTACAGATGCGATCGGCAAAGAAAGATCCTTAGATAGAGCAGTGCAACGAACTAAGATTCCTAACCTCTCTGTATTGACTTGTGGAGAATTGCACGGACGTCCCTCGCAGTTGCTAGAGTCAGATGCGATGAAATCTCTGCTAGCAGAAGCAGCTAGTAAATATGACTATGTCATTGTAGATACTCCTCCTCTAAGTGCTTGCGCTGATGCTCATACATTGAGTAGGCAAAGCGACGGAATTGTATTGGTTACACGTCCCAGTATCACGATCAAGGAGGTTATGCAAAGAGCAGTATCAGAATTAACAAATAATCAAATCCCAATCATGGGAGTAGTTGTGAATGGAATGACAGATCAGACCGAACAATATTACCGCTATCTCGTGAACGGTTATAAACCCCTATCATCCCAGTCTAGGAGACGTTTGAGCGAAGGTAATTCCACCAAAATTGCTAACAACCGTTTGAGATCTAAATGACGATGTTGACTAATCAACGCGCACGTTCCTCTATAATGCCCCTTGTGGTTGGGTTGGCAGGTGTAGGAGTGGGTTTAGTTGCAGGATTCCTCGCAGGCGCTAAACCCCTTTACCTCTACCTAGTTCTGTTGGCAGTACCTGTGACTGTCTTCTTCTTTGCCAGGTTTGAGCAAACCGTACTGGGTCTACTGATTCTACGTACTTCTCTCGATCCTTTCTCTGCTCAGCAGATACCAGCTGCGTTTGCTGTAGGTCTAGACGCTCTGACCTTACTGTACGTGACCGTGATGCTATTAGTTGGTCGGTCAGTCCGCACCGATAGTTTTTGGTGGTTTTTAGTGGGCTGGGTGATGCTACAGGGCTTATGGGTAATCCTCCTACCTATAGGAGGTCTGGGGTTAGATGGTTCGTTTTTGCCAGAAGCTATCCGCGAGTGGGTTCGTCTATTTACTTGGGTCATGGTTTACTTGCTGGTAATGCAGCTTAAAGATAGACTCTCTCCCGAAAAGGTTATTTCTAGCTTGTTCTTGGCTTTGGTTATACCGATCGCAGTAGCGCTGATACAGATTTTCCTACCTTCGCTCCTACCTCCCTTCTTAGGGGCTGGCGATGGTCGAATCAGAGGGACTATTGGTCACCCTAATGGCTTCGTAACCTTGCTGTTGCTGTTTATCGGTCTAACGTTTTGGAAGCTAAATCAGTCTAGGCAACGCTTACCCTGGCTTTTGTTGTTAGGCTTGCTGGTACTCTGTTATGTGAGCACTAAATCCCTATTTGGCTTAATGATGCTTTCTGTTTTTATTCTTGTTTTGATTGCACCTAGATTAAGCCCAGTTACCCTCATTGGTGGGATGCTATTGGTTGCACTAGTCATAGGACTATTTGCCAGTTCAGAGTATGGACAACATCGCCTCACCTCGATCGCTAACACGCCCCTACTCAATCCGGACATTGATATATCACGGGCGATTCTTCTGTCACAAGGAGACATGAACAGCTTCAACTGGCGGCTTTCTCAATGGAATTTAATACTCAACCGCTGGCAGTACTACCCAATTTTCGGTTACGGTTTGGGGTTGAGCATTCCAGTAGCTGGCAATGGAGCTTATCCCCACAATGATTACCTCAGGGCATTGGTAGAAGGAGGAATCGTAGGTTTGGTAGCTTTTCTGATCTTTCTCGTTGCTCAGGGTGTGCGTCTTGTCCAGTTGATGCGATCGGCACCTCGTGGAAGTGCAAAGCGGAACCTGTGTTACATCATGTTAGCTGTTTTTCTCTCTATGCCAGTGGCAATGATTACTGAGAACATCTGGAGTCATACTACTCTCTTTTTCTACTGGATGATTCTGATGGCGATCGCTGGCTGGGACTGGAACGATTTGGGATCTACAAAGACTACTGTATCGGTTAGTCCTTAGGCGCTGCTGATGTCATAGGTGAAATTCAGACTGTGATAACAGCCTTTCACAAGTATTACTCTGGTCTAAACATTAGCTTGAATACTTGTTTTTTTCACTGATTATTTAGCAATCCAAGCAATAGCAAGGAAACTATCAATGAATGCTGAACTCAAACCCAATGCCAAACTTCAGAGATTTAAAATTAAGGATTCTCAAGACAAGATGAATTACTTTATGAAGTATGTTTTCCAAGATTGGAAAGCTAACAAAGAAGGAAACTCTAAGTCACGATTCATAGTATTTATGTTTCGTATAGCACAATTATTCAGATGTTTACCCACATCTTTTTATGTGTTATCCATCTTTTATCGAATATTGTACACACTAATAGTTGAGTGGATATTAGGGGTTGAGTTACCTTGGGACACTAATATAGGACCAAATCTTAAAGTTATTCACGGTGTAGGTTTGGTGGTCAATCATGAATCGGTAATTGGTGCAAATTGTACCTTAAGACATTCCACAACTATTGGTAATAAAAAACTACCAGATGGTTCATATAGTGCCTCCCCAAAAATTGGTAATAATGTAGATATTGGAGCAAATGTTGTGATTATCGGTCCAATTACAATTGGCGATAATGCTGTGATTGGAGCAGGTTCCGTTGTTGTTAAAGATGTTCCTGAGGGGGCAGTAGTTGCAGGAAACCCGGCAAGAATTATTCGCATATTAAATACCACTGTGCCTGCTGTTGGCAAGTAAAAAGTCAATGATTTTAAATTGGCAGGATTATCAATACTTCGAAAACCTATTTAGTGAATAAAAAACGTTGATTTTTTCACGCTTTATGAAGATTTTCGCCAAGAAATACTTAGAAAAAAACTTCACTTGGAGAATGGGATTTGGAAAACACTGCAATGGTTATTTAAGAAATTAACTTTTGGAAAATTTGAGTTAGGGCTGACAGAATACTTTATTCTTTTAAAAAAGAAGCAGATTTAATTAGTTTTGCTCCAATTGACGATAATTGGTACAAATTGTACTTTAAGGGACTCAAGCTATGCCAAAGGTTTCTGTTATTATTCCTGCGTACAATTCAATGAAGTATCTCCCAGAAACTGTGGAGAGCATTTTGCAGCAAACATTTACTGATTTTGAAGTATTAATTATTAATGATGGTAGTTATGACAATATTGTGCAATGGGCTTCTGGGCTAATAGATCCACGAATAAAACTCATTTCGCAAAAGAACCAAGGTGTATCTGTAGCACGTAACACAGGTATTGCTCATGCTCAAGGAGAGTACATAGCATTTTTGGATGCTGATGACTTTTGGCACGCAACTAAGTTGGAAAAACAGGTACGTTGTCTAGATGATAACCAGGCTGTAGGTTTGGTACATACCTGGATGGCTTTTGTTGATAGTAACGGTAAGTCTATCGGTAGAGTCATCGCTTCTCATGCAGAGGGAGATGTATGGAAACAACTTCTTGAGTCAAATCAGATAGCATGTTCTTCTGTAATGGTGCGTCGCTGTTGTTTAGAAACAGTCGGAGGATTTGAACCAAATTTAAATTTTGCTGAAGATTGGGATTTATGGATTCGCATCTCTTGTCATTATCCCTTTGCTGTCATTAAAGAACCTCTCTATTACTATCGACAAATTCCTAATAGCTTATCCAAAAACCTACAAGTGCTGGAAGAATCTTGTCGTTTTGTCATTGAAAAAGCATTCCAATCTGCACCAGCAGAGCTACTTTTTTTGAAGAATCGCAGCTATGGTTATGCCAATCTTTGCTTGGCTTGGAAAGCTTTACAAAGTAGTGATAGAGATTACAAACGGGCAATTTATTTTTGTCAGCGAGCTATTTTCTATTATCCCAGATTACGCTACTCTCGCGAGTACATTCGCTTAAGTTTGGCAATACAAGTACTGCAATTATTTGGAAACAATGGCTATAGCAGATTGCTAAAGCTAGCATATGCCCTAAGATGCCACATTTCAAAAGTTACACAATTACATCCCATTCGTAGTTCAAAAATTATTGATGAATCTATTCATTCTGTGTAATGAGAAGTAAGCACGCTTTGTGCTTACTACAAGCCAATAAAATTTGTAGTTATCTTTTCAACAAACAGTATAATTGTGGAATTTCAAATAATGTTGAACCATATAGATACTGATTGGCAAGATGCGGCTCCGCAGAAATTGCCAGTCGCAATTAGCAAAATTGAACCAGCGATCGCCCTACTGCATTGCATGGATTTGATCGATGATTTTTTAGATCACATCAACATTTCCTTCGAGACTTACTGCAATGAGTTCGTCGGTAGCTGGATGTTTGGCTACATCAATGCCTTGAAACAGATAGGTGTCAGGACAGTTATGTTCTGCATTTCTGCTCGTTTTACTGAAGTTTCACGCTTCACCCACGTACCTACAGATACGATTATTTGCGTTTTGCCTGCTTCTAAAGCGTATCTTGCCTACCGTGCTGTTCGCCGTCAGGCACTCAGTGCTTACGGCGCAAGTGAGGGGCAGACTTTCAAAGACATCCAAGACTCCAATCCTACCCGTCGTTCTCTACTAACACAACTGAAGAATCTAGCCCAAAGTGTTGGGACTTACCTATCTACACCACTGAAATTACTTGCTCGCGAAATCCGGCGTGAAGGTTGCAGTGCAATTTTATGCCAAGAGTATGAATATGCTCGCTTTGATGCTTGCGTGCTTTTAGGAAAGCTGATGAATCTGCCAGTATTTGCGACTTTTCAAGGGGGTGACAATACACACAGTTTTCTAGAATACCCCCTGCGACAGATGGCATTTCGGGGATGTACAGGTGTAATTATCTCTACGCAAAAAGAGATTGAACGGGTTCGCGATCGCTATCAAGTACCATCTGTTAAGATAGCTCGGATTTTCGAGCCAATGGATACGGAAACATGGTACGCGCTCAACCGTAGCGAAGCACGGGCTAGATTAGGCATTCCCCTTCAGGCTAGGGTGGTGGTGTGTCACGGACGCATTGATTTTCATCGCAAGGGGCTAGATATTCTGGTAGCTGCTTGGGACAAAATTTGTCGCGATCGCCCCAATCAAGACTTGCGGTTGTTGCTTGTCGGGACAGGGCCCGACGCAGACAAACTACGTCAATGTATTGCAAAGATGCAATTGCCAGGCGTAATGTGGCGAGACGAATTTGTTAGCGATCGCGCTGTGCTTCGGCTTTACCTTTCGGCGGCTGATGTTTACACTCTGGCTTCTCGACAAGAAGGTTTTCCCATCGCACCTATTGAAGCAATGGCTTGTAGCTTGCCTGTGGTAGCGGCTGATGCTCCCGGTGTCCCTGACATTCTAGAAGGAGGGGAGATTTCTGGGGGGCTAGTTGTACCAAGGGAAGATGCAACAGCACTGGCACTAGCGCTTGGTCGTGTTTTAGATGATGAAGCTTGGGGACGTGAGATGGGCAAACGCGCTCGTCGTCGTGTGGAAGAATACTTTTCGCCTGAGGTAATTGGCAAACAATTGCGAGATTTTATGTTGAGGCAAAAGGTGGAGTTCAGCGAGACAAACACACCCCAAAAGAACCTAAGTAGGTTGGCGAAAACAAACTAAATTATATGAACTATTTTTTTCTACTACTAACCACTAACCACTAACCACTAACTACTAACTTTTCAGGAGTTCAAAAATGCCAAAAGTTTCTGTTGTCATTCCTGCCTATAATGCTATGGCTTTCTTGCCAGAAACTTTAGCAAGTGTTTTGCAGCAAACTTTCACTGATTTTGAAGTATTGATTGTTAATGATGGCAGTTCAGATAATATTATAGAGTGGGCTTCAGCTATTACAGACCCGCGAGTAAAATTAATTTCACAAGCAAACCAACGAGTCTCCTCAGCACGTAATACAGGCATCACTAATGCTCAAGGAGAGTATATAGCATTTCTAGATGCTGACGATTTATGGGAGCCAACAAAACTAGAAAAGCAGGTACGTTGTTTAGATGAGAAACCGGAAGTAGGTTTGGTATATACTTGGACGCTTTTAGTTGATAAAGAAAACAATCCTACAGGCAGAATTTTTGCTTCCCATATCGAAGGTAATGTATGGAATAAATTGCTAGAAGATGACCCAATTTCTAGTGGAAGTTCACCGATGGTTAGGCGGAGTTGCTTTGATACTGTCGGGCTATTTGATCGGAATTTGGCTTATGCACCAGATTTGGATATGTGGGTTCGCATTGCTTTTCGTTATCCCATTGCAGTAGTCAAAGAACCTCTACTGCGCTATCGGCAACTTCCTAACAGTTTCTCCAGAAACCGGGAAGGGATGATTAAAGATCTTCGCCAGGTTGTCGAGAAAACATTTGCATCTGTCCCCCTTGAGCAGTTGTATTTGAGAAATCGGTGTTATGCCAGTATATTTTTTGGTTTAGCATGGCTTGCTGTAGATGAAGGAGACTACAAAAAGGCGATTCATTTCCGCCAGCAAGCTCTTTTACACTATCCTCAACTACGCTACACCGAGAAATATCTACGTTTGAGTTTAGCGATCGCCACGATCCGTTGGTTTGGTGCTAATGGCTACGATGGAGTGCGATCCTTAACCCGTGTCTTACGCCGACGCATGCTTGGTGTCTCAGTCTAATTAGCAAAAAAACAAAGGTATGACTGGGTTTTCACAATTCAAAATCCAAAATCCAAAATGGTATTACTAGGTGAGTAGATGAACAGTAAAGAACTCGTCATCGAAGCAGGTCGGATAGAGAAGCAGTACTGGAAAGATTTATGGAGATACAGAGAGCTATTCTACTTTTTAGCTTGGCGCGATATTTTAGTGCGCTATAAGCAAACTGTCATTGGAATGGCATGGGCATTAATTCGGCCGTTTTTAACGATGGTGGTGTTCACCATTGTGTTTGGTAGTTTGGCAAAATTGCCCAGTGAAGGTGATGCGCCTTACCCAATTCTGGTTTATGCCGGTATGTTACCTTGGCAGTTTTTCTCCAGTGCGCTGACTGAATGCAGCAATAGTTTAGTTGTCAACGCCAACCTGCTTTCTAAAGTCTACTTTCCGCGTCTGATTGTGCCAACGAGTGCCGTAATTGTTAGCTTTGTAGACTTCATGATTTCAGGCATGATTTTACTGGCGCTGATGGCATGGTACAACTTTGCACCTGATTGGCGCATTTTGACACTGCCACTATTTATTCTGATTGCCTTTGCAGTGTCGATGGGTGCAGGATTGTGGCTAGCGGCTTTAACAGTGGAGTATCGTGATTTCCGCTACATAGTAACTTTTCTTGTGCAATTTGGTTTGTACATTTCTCCTGTAGGTTTTAGCAGCAAGCTTGTTCCAGAACAATGGCGATTGCTGTATTCACTCAATCCAATGGTAGGAGTAATCGACGGTTTTCGTTGGGCAATTTTAGGCGGCGAATCACATATATATTTACCTGGATTTGCATTGTCTTTGGTGATTGTGGCTCTACTTTTGTGGAGTGGAATTTGGTACTTCCGCAAGATGGAACGCACATTTGCTGACGTAATTTAAAAGCTTGGTAGAGATAGGATTTGGAGTGATGTCAGACACTGTAATTCGAGTTGAGAATTTAAGTAAAAAGTATGTCATTGCACACCAAGGACAGGTAGCTAATAACTACAAGACATTTCGCGGGGCGATGACTAATGCTGCAAAATACCTGATTACTAATCTCATGCCTCATAACAACAAAGAAGCAAACTTAAAAAGCCAGGAAGAGTTTTGGGCTTTGAAGGATGTGTCATTTGAAATTAAGCAGGGTGAGAGAGTAGGTATTATTGGACGTAATGGAGCAGGGAAATCAACACTATTAAAAATTCTCAGCAGAATTACGGAACCAACAAAAGGAACTATCCGAATCAAGGGAAGAGTTGCTAGTTTATTGGAAGTAGGAACGGGTTTTCACCCAGAACTTACTGGTAGGGAGAATATCTTCCTCAATGGTGCAATTCTGGGGATGAGCAAGGTAGAAATTCAACGCAAGTTTGATGAAATCGCAGCCTTTGCAGAAATTGAAAAATTTTTAGATACACCTGTCAAGCGCTATTCGTCAGGAATGTATGTGCGCTTAGCTTTTGCAGTAGCCGCCCACTTAGAGCCAGAAATTCTGATTGTAGATGAAGTTTTAGCAGTAGGAGATGCCCAGTTTCAAAAAAAATGCCTGGGCAAAATGGAGGATGTAGGCAAACAAGGTCGAACAGTTTTATTTGTGAGTCACAATATGGCAACTATAAACATGCTTTGTCAGAGAGCAGTTTGGTTAGTTAACGGTTGCGTACAAATTGATGGAGAAACAGAATACGTTACCAGTGAATACTTGACTTATGGAGTAAAGCATGAAGGGGAAGTAATTATTAATAGTAGTAATACAAATCAAAAATTCTATTTTAAACGAATTATTTTGTTTAATCAACAAGGAAATAAAACTTCTCTGTTTAGCGTCCGAGAACCCATCAAAATTTACCTAGAGTATCATGCTATCAAATTCATTGAGGCTTTGGAAATATCACTCAAAGTAACTAATTATTTTGGAATTACAGTATTCACTAGCCATCGTTCCTCATATATATCTTCCAAAGTTGGCGTGGGAAATCATGTTCTAGAAATTGAAATTCCTGCTCTTTTTCTAGTGCCTGGAACCTATTATATTACGATATCTGCACACATACCTAATGTTGAATTTATATGCCGAAATGAATCAATATTAACATTTGAGATTGAAGAAACAGGAAGTTATATGGCAATTTATAAAGGAAGCAACTATGGAGTTGTATTTTCAAATCTTACTTGGAAGGAAAACTGCTTAATAGTAGATAAATAAAGCTAAACTGTCTCAGATAGTTTGTGTAATGATATTGAGTTAATTTCAGCAAATTATGAATGGCAATATCTCACCAATAAAAATAGCTTTCATTTCTCACTATACAGAATTATATGGTGCGAATCGCTCACTTCTGAATCTCATAGATGGTTTGAAGTTCTATGATGTTGTCCCTTACGTTATTTCTCCTGCAAATGGCCCAATAATTGATGCCTTAAAATTCCGCAATGTCAAATATGCTATTGTTCCTATTCAGTGGTGGATAGATAATCTTAGGCATGAGGATAACCCAATCAAAAAAATATACCAAATTTCTTCATATTATCGTCAGGCTTTTAAAAGATTGTATTTAAATTTCCAGGTTATTTCCTCCTTAGCAGATATACTAAATGGATGGGATGTTGATATAATATACACAAACTCCTCTGCAACCCCAGCAGGTGCTTTAGTTGCTCAAAAGCTTGGTTTACCCCATGTTTGGCATTTGCGGGAATTTATTAACATAGATTATCAATTTCATTTTGATTGGGGAAAGTTATTAGTTAAATATATTATCAACCAAGCTGATGCACAAATTGCTATTTCTAAAGCAATTCGTTCCCATTTTGTAAATAATATTTATTCCAATCGGATTCAAGTTGTCTACAATGGTATTGCCTCAATTTCAGAATTTGATTACTTATATCAACTCGGAAACTCTTCAATAAACATTAATAGACCATACACATTTGCATTGGTTGGTGCTATTCACCCTAATAAAGGTCAAGAAGTAGCAATCAGAGCCTTAGCTCTATTAGTTAATAATTTTTTAAGAGAAATACGTCTTTTAATTGTTGGAAAGGGTGATATAGTTCCCCTCAAAAAGCTAGCCCATGAATTAGGGATTCAAAATCAAGTTGAATTTTGGGGTCATATAGACGATCCATATAAAGCTTATTTAGCTTCGGATGCTGTTCTTATGTGTTCAAAAAATGAAGGGATGGGCAGAGTTACAGTAGAAGCAATGTCTGTTTGTCGGCCTGTAATTGGTTATGATAATGCCGGCACCTCAGAGATTATTCAACATGAATATACAGGTTTGCTACATCGAGGTGAACATGAGGCACTTGCTACATGTATGAGAATATTTATTGAAAACCCTGAGTGGGCAATAAAGCTTGGTAATAACGGATGGCATTTTGCTCGTAAGGAGTTCAATACAGAAATTTATTCCGAAAAAATTTATCAAATTTTATTATCAGTACTTCAAAAAAAATATTTAACTTCCAAGGATGTGATGAAAATTTAGGAAATATGATTAGTGTTATTACCCCAGTTTACAATGGAGAAAAATTCGTTGAGTTTTGCATCAAGGTTGTCATCGACCAACAATGTCTTGATGTTGAACACATTATAGTAGATGGTAATTCAACAGACCGAACTGTAGAAATTATCAAAAAATATGCAGATAGTTATCCACATATTCGATGGATATCTGAACAAGACAAAGGACAGTCGGATGCAATGAATAAGGGAATTGCTATGGTTAGAGGAGAAATTCTCGCAATTTTGAATGTCGATGATTATTATGAGCCGAATGTGCTGAATCGAGTCTTAGAACTCTTTAAAGAGTTGCCTGTACCAAGCTTACTCGTCGGAAATTGTAATATATGGGAAGCAAAAGATAAGCTTGCCGCTGTAATCAAGCCAGCTAATTTTAATTTGAGTCATATACTTCAGGGATTGAATCTAAATAATTTTCCAGCAAATCCGTCTGCATACTTTTATCATACTTCTTTACACCAACAAGTAGGACTGTACAAAGTCGATGAACATTATGCTATGGATTTAGATTTCCTACTTAGGGCTGTTCAAGTAGCAACGGTTAAGTATGTGGATGAAACTTGGGGAAACTGGATGAGAACTGAAGGTACAAAAACTGTCACTCTCTGGCAATCGTTTGAACAAGGACAACAACTTGTAGACAAAATTCTCAGAACCTACAGAAAGGATTTGCCCTGGTTACAACGTTGGCGTATCACAATTCAATACGAACTTGATATTTTGTGGAACAGACATTTGAAGTGGAGACCTAAATACTATTTAAAAACATACTTAATTCAACAAAAAAATATACTTTTAGCACTTAGCTATAAGTTGAAGAATTTTGTAGAAATTATCAGGATTAAATTCTCGAAATACATCTAAATTAAGAAGTGCAATTGTAGGAATGGGATGATTTAACCAACATAAATATCACACTCAAATCTTAGATTAAACGCTTATAAAATAAAAAGGTGGAAAGCAAATGAACGTAGTAAGCAGAGTACAATTTCCTAAAACTGCTGAAATTTCTGATTTATACTTCAAAGTTTCTAATGATATATTAATTAATTTTGATGGAGACAAAAACCAAATTATCTTACATCAAGATAGTACCATATCTTTGAACACTTATTTCAACTCAATCTACGAAAAATACTATACAAAATATACCTCTATTAAATCACTGTATTATTTACTGAAGTTAGAGGGAGATTTTGAGGTTTTTGCTTATAGAGAAACTTCGGAAGCGAGTACAAGAGAACTTATTTTTACTCAAACTATTAAGGATTGCCAATTATCAGATTATGTGAAAGTTATTTTGCCAGAACTCAAGCAAAGCCAAGAATCTGGACGCATTTATCTGGAAATAACTTGCATCAGCAAACAAGGTTTGTTTACAGAAGGGTTAGTTGTAACTGAACAAGAAAAGTATCGGGATGTGTCATTAGCTATCATCACTTGTACGTTTAAAAAAGAAGTTTATGTAAAAAAGACAGTCAATACTATTTTGCAAGACAGTTTCTTGCAGGATAAAAAGTTCAAAGTTTTTGTAGTAGACAATGGCAGAACTCTAAATGCGAGTGATTTTAAGGACTATAGAGTTAAGCTTATTTCTAATCGCAATTTCGGTGGAAGTGGCGGTTTTACCAAAGGATTAATCGAAGCCTTACAGGAAGGCGTTTATACACACTTCTTGTTTATGGATGACGATATCGAGTTAGACAGTGAAGCTATTTATAAGCTTTTTTGTTTGTATGAGTACGCGAAGCAAGATTTTGCTGTAGCTGGTAGCATGCTGGATTCATACAAAAAACACATTTTGTATGAAGCAGGAGCAATATACAACAAATCCATCGACGATGAAGGAAAGATCAAGCAGGATAAATTCACAGGCTATCCTCTAAAGCACAATCTTGATTTACGAAATACCACCACACTGAACTCACTTTTGTTAGAAGACAATATAGATTATGGGGGATTTTGGTTTTTTGGCTTTTCTAAAGAAATTGTCGAAAGAATTGGATTACCGCTCCCCTTGTTTATCAAAATAGATGACATGGAATTTGGTTTAAGAATTAACGAACATTTTGAGAACGGAATAGTGGCTTTTCCGTCTGTAGCTGTGTGGCACGAACCCTTTTATGCTAAAAGACCTATTTGGGATTTCTACTATTACATTCGCAACCACTTAATAACCAATTCAATTCATAGTTCATTGAAATATGTGAAAACAGTTAAAATTTTCACAAATTGTATACTCTATTATTTATTCATCTTTGATTACAACTCCGCACAAATGGTAGTCAAAGGTTTTGAAGATTATATGCAAGGCCCTAATTTCATTACAAGCAATACTCCAGAGATACTGCATGCCAAGATTTTTGAATCCAGTAGAAGTTATAAAAACCAAACTATACTGACTGATTCCGTTTCAAGTAGTGAAATTTCTCAAATTACAAGAGCCGATAAAGTTCAAAAATTGGTTAGTTTGTTAACGCTTAATGGTCATTTACTCCCGCAATTTCTAATTGCTGATGAGACTGCGGTCATTCGATTTAGTGTTAAAGAAAAAGAACGTGACACCCTTTGTAAAGGGTTAGCTAAAAAAAGAATTCTTTATGTCATAGAGGAAAATCCTAACTCTTATCAGTACGAATTGGATCAAAAAGCTGGTCTTAATATTTTATTTACTTGGTTTAATTCTGCAATTAGAAGTTATGTGAGATGGTCAAGTGTCAGTGCAGAGTGGAAAAAAGCATTCAAAGATTTAACCTCTATGCAATTTTGGCAAAAGTATCTTGAACCTCAAAAATAAGACAAAGTTTCAACATCCAAACTATGTCAAACAAGGAGAAGCAGCATGAAAGTAGATTGGCTAATTATAGGGGCTGGATATTCAGGCTGCGTGCTAGCTGAACGGATTGCTACTCAATTGGCACAACGAGTACTGATTGTAGAACGGCGAGACCACATCGGCGGCAATGCTTACGATTCCTACAACGAGCATGGCATCTTAGTACACAAGTATGGCCCTCATATCTTCCACACCAAGTCTAAAAAAGCTTGGGATTATCTCTCTCAATTTACTGAATGGAGACACTACTATCATCATGTGCTGGGAGTAGTAGAAGGCAAGAAAGTGCCTATTCCTTTTAATCTAAATTCCCTCTATGCTCTTTTTCCTCCACGCTATGCAGAGAAGTTGGAGAATTTGCTTCTAGAACATTTCGGTTTTGGAGTTAAAGTCCCTATTCTCAAGTTGCGTGAAAGCGCCAGCGGAGATTTAGATTTTTTAGCCAACTACATTTATGAGAATATTTTCCTCCACTACACAATGAAGCAGTGGGAGTTAAAACCCGAAGAATTGGATCGTGGAGTAACAGGACGTGTTCCGGTTTATATCAGTCGGGATAACCGTTATTTTCAGGATAGATATCAGGCTATGCCAAAGCACGGTTACACCGAGATGTTTCGCCGAATGCTTGCTCACCCCAACATCAAGGTACTCCTGAACGCAGATTACCGGGAAATTATCAATGAAATTAATTTTAACCGGATCATCTGTACCGCACCAATTGATACCTTCTTTGATTACATGTATGGCGAGTTGCCTTATCGTAGTCTGCGCTTTCAGTTTGACACTTTGGATCAAGAGCATTATCAAGAGGTTGGTACGGTCAACTACCCCAACGAATACGACATCACCCGCATTACTGAACAAAAATATTTGTCGGGGCAAACATTACCCAAAACGACTTTGGTGATGGAATATCCTCAAGCTTACGTACCAGGAAAAAACGACCCCTATTACCCCATCCCCCGTGAGGAGAACCGCGAACTGCTAGACCTTTACCTCAAAGAGGTAGAGAAACTGAATGGTACGGTAATATTTGTGGGACGGCTTGCTGAATATAAGTACTACGACATGGATCAGGCTATGGTTCGGGCGCTTGGTGTGTTCGAGAAAGAGATAGCTAATTCGATGTAGGAATAATAAATCTCTTACAAAAGTCAATTTCTGAAAGTAATGCCATAAGCCAATGAAATTTTTGGAGTGAATATGAGTTCTTCTCCACTTTATCTAGATCCAATAGTTATCCCCTTAGTTACAGGAGAAACAGTGCTAGATGTTGGGTGTGGTTTGGGACGATGGGGGAATTTAATTCAAGCTAATTATTGGGAAGCCGGATTAGAAAAATCTCCATTAGTTGATGGTATTGATGCGTTTCAAGGCAATGTAGAATTTTGTTCTCAACAGCAAGTTTATCGTCATGTTTGGCATCAGGTTATGCCATCATCTTTATCAGGTCAATGGGATACAGTTTTAGCGTGTGAAATAATTGAACACATTGAACAAGCAAAAGTTGAAGAGTTTTTAAATACTTTGGAAAGTGCTGCTAAAAAAAGAGTCATAATTTCAACGCCTAATTATCCTTGCTTTAGAGAAGGTTTAGATACTGTAGTCGGGTTTAATGATTTTGAAGCTCACTTGAGTTATGTACCGCGCAGTTATTTTCGCGATCGCGGATATAAAATCGTGGGTGCTGGTTTGCGGAAATGGACGAAGTATCCCGGTCTATTAATAGAAAAACTTATTGCTCCTTGGAAGCCTGGTTTTGAATCAATTTCAAGATTAATCCCAATTTTTGCAGACTCAATTGTTGCTTATAAAGATGTGTAATGGCAGATCAGTTGCCAATTGGTGGAGCAAGAGGTGCACGCCGTTTCCCACCACCACCGATACTTTTCGGACTATTATTATCAACTATGTGAAGTGCTTGGAATAGTTTCATAGAGTCTTCATAGAAATCGCCATTTGTACTAACGAAATCATATCCGTAAGCATCATGAAACTCTTCCACAACTCCTTTTTCCACTGCAAAATAATGAATGTCCCAGCCTGCGTCATCAACAACGTAAGCACCGTAATCTTGTAAGGCATGAAAAAGTTTTTTTCCAGGGCGTGTTTGCAACTTGAGACTCGCCTCAGTTACCTTGGGAGGAATTGCTAGTAGCGAACCTTGCACAAGAGCAGGGTTTTTACCATGATAGTGGTTGGCTGCATAGTTATCTGCATTGTCTGCCGGCCAGCGATGACCGGGAATCTTTTTAGAGTAGTAAAGGTATTTTTTTCCCCAAATCACAACTTTTAAGGCGTGACGAATAGGTTTGTTGCCAATCAATTCACCTTTGCGAATAGAGCCACCAATAGCAGAAAGACCAGAACCAAAATGCGATCCGCCTATTCCCTCTCCGTAAATATCAAGGTCATAATAATAATGGAAGCCATAGAGTGGGCTTCCAGGTTGACAACGAGCCAGTGGGGCGATTTGCACTAAGGTTTTACCATCTGGCAACAGAAAAGCAGAAGCATTGTTGGGTGTATAATACGGCTTACTCGTAGCATCTGGAACAATTAAGTCGTCTGGAATCGGCAATGGTGCAATTCCCACGAGTTTAGTGCCTTTACAACGCCCTTCACCCCAAGCACCAGGCTCATATAATTCACGCAATGGATCGCCTTTTTTGAGCTTGAAGAAGTATTCTTGATCCGCCGAAATAGTGCTTGCTTTACCAATTTTTGCTGGTACATAACGGGCTTTGGAACCGATGGGCATATTCCAAATAGACGTGGATGAAAAGGGCCAAAGAAACTTGTCTCGCGTGGGAGTTTGGCTGGGAGTTGCCAGACTGCCAAGAAAAAAAGCAAGAATTACGCTAGCGATAAATATCAGTAGAGTCGGCAAGCGCAAGCGGTTTATTACAAATTGAAAAACTTTCATGAAATAGCCTCTATAAATCAACTGGAGCGGAGGCTGTAATATTTCTCGTCCTAGTGTAGCTCACGAAGGAAGATGATACCGAGTAGTTTTATATTTTTCAAAATTTTGCAAGTTCTATTGTATTTTTTAATACAACACAAACAAATAAAACTCTTTTGATGTAGAGCCTGTAATGATAGCAATATTAAAGTGTGGCTGGTCTCTGTATCATCACTAGTGGTGATAGTTAAGATACAATGGATACCATAAGGTTTTTATACGGCTAAGATATATTCTTTTTCAAACTTAAGTTTAAGTATTTATACTTTTGTATATTAATATAAAATAAAAGATAAAGAGTAACTTTTAGTAAAGTTTGGCTAAATTCCGCAAAGCTACAGAGGAATAGTCGAACGGAATTTTGTTGAGCTGGAAGGATGCCGGATGCGGCTCTGGAAAGCAAATTTTTATTTTAAATGAAACGAGGTAAATAAGCGAGTGAGCTTGCAGACCCTTACACAAAATAATCGACGCTACGATCCAAAGGCGATCGCTCGTTACTACCGCTATCGTCCTTGGTTGGCTTGGGGGCGGGCGCTGAAAATTATTTGGTCTTTTGCCGTATTTATATTAAGCCTCAAGTGGGATGAATGGCAAAATCAAGTAGAGCAAAACAAGTTGAAACGAGCTGCCGAACTGCGGCAATTGCTCACACGCCTAGGGCCTACTTTTATTAAAGTTGGTCAAGCCCTATCAACACGACCAGATTTGGTACGCAAAGATTTCTTAGAAGAATTGGTAAAACTGCAAGACCAATTACCGCCGTTTGATAATGCGATCGCCTACCAAATTATCGAAACTGAACTAGGTCGCCCAGTCAAGGAAATATATAGTGAGTTGTCACCCACTCCCGTTGCTGCTGCTAGCTTAGGTCAAGTCTACCAGGGTCGTTTGCTAAGTGGTGAAGAAGTGGCGGTGAAAGTGCAACGACCCAACTTACGTCCAGTTATCACCCTTGACCTTTATTTAATGCGGTGGGCTGCGAGTTGGTTAAGCCCTTGGTTGCCTCTCAATCTCGGTCATGACCTAAGTTTGATAGTGGATGAGTTTGGTACTAAATTATTTGAAGAAATAGATTATCTTAACGAAGGTCGCAACGCTGAAAAATTTGCAACCAACTTCCGCAACGACCCCCATGTTAAAGTCCCAGCTATTTACTGGCGTTATACCTCAACCCGGGTTTTAACCCTAGAGTGGCTGAATGGATATAAGCTTACCGATACTAAAAGAATCAAGGAAGCAGGTTTAGACCCGGAAGCTATCATCGAAATCGGCGTCACCTCTGGTTTGCAACAGTTATTAGAACACGGTTTCTTTCATGCTGACCCCCATCCCGGTAACTTGTTTGCTATGCCGGATGGTCGAATGGGTTACATTGATTTCGGCATGATGGATCAGTTGGATGAAACCACTAAAGAAACTCTGGTTGATGCAATAGTGCATCTGGTCAACAAAGACTACAGCGACTTAGCCGAAGATTATGTGAAGCTGGGTTTCTTGACATCAGACACAGATATTTGCCCGATTGTACCAGCATTAGAAAGGCTGTTGGGTGATGCCATTAGCAGGAACGTGGGAGATTTTAATTTCAAAACCATTACAGATCAATTCTCGGAGCTGATGTATGAGTATCCATTCCGAGTTCCTGCCAAATTTGCTTTAATTATTCGGTCTTTGGTGACACAGGAAGGTATCGCCCTCAGCCTCAACCCCAACTTCAAAATTGTGGAAGTGGCCTATCCCTATGTAGCAAGGCGTCTGTTGACAGGCGAATCTCCGCAATTGCGCCGACGGTTGCTAAATGTGTTGTTCAAAGATGGTAAATTCCAGTGGCAGCGGTTAGAAAATTTGATAGCGATCGCCCGCACGGATGAAAGCTTTGATGTCTTGCCTACAGCTAAATTAGGATTGCAATATTTACTGTCTGATGAAGGCAAGTATCTGCGTCGACAATTGGTATTAGCCCTCACCGAAGATGACCGTTTGCATACCGAAGAAGTCCAACGTTTGTGGAACTTAGTTAAAGATGATTTACAACCAAATCGCTTGTTAAATGTAGCGATTGGAGTTTTAACAGATTTATCTAAAGAGGGGGTTGCGGCAATATTACCCTCAGTTACAGCTTTGACAACTTTTGGTAGTCAGCAGTAACAAAGTTCAAAAAGTAAGAAGTAAAACGGTAAAATTTTTCTATTGCCTTTTACCTCTTACTTTTTAATATAATCAGGAGTTTTCATGTACTACTACCCTCTACAACCGCCTTATTTACTACTAGTTTTTGGGTTATTTGCTGCTATCACCTCTGGTCTAGCCTTGTCTGGAACGCTAAGAATAATTGTGAGTAAATGGCAAAGTGATGGTGCAGAAAATTCCGGTTCTAAATTGTCTATTAAACAGTTAATCGTGCCATTTCTAGGAATAACTGGTGGTGTAGCACTCTTTCTTTGTTCAGGGTTTGAGATATTTGGTTTTCCACCTTTGCTTGCCTATGCAGTTGGTGTGCCAGTCACTCTTTTGACTTGCTTACTAGTTTGGTTGCAACTGGGAAGTATGATGGCTTTTGTAGAACGGCAAGGAATGCAATCTCTTGATTTAGATTCTATGAGGTAGAAAAAGCTCGATTTAACTATCATATCCCCCCTAGCCCCCCTTAAAAAGGGGGGAATAATTTTCTCTAAGTACAGCTTTGCATCAAATATTAGCTTTTTTAAACGCAGAGGAGCGCGGAGTCAGCGCGGAGGTACGCAGAGTTTTTCTGAGTTTTCTTCGCTACGAATATATGAAATTTTGTACTAAGTTCTCCTTAAAAATGGGGATTTAGGGGAATAGAAAACAGCTTGGAAGTTGAGATAGATAACTTTTTAGACAACCTCTAAAATAAGCAGTTAAGTAGCTATAAAGCAGCATAGAGTTTATTTCGAGATTTTATCTTTAAACGTACGATATTTACGCATAAGTCTCTTAGCTTTGTGGCTCAAAAAACTGCTTGTAGACCTTTGCAAACTTGTCAGAGGACTAGGAAGATTAAAGGTTTTTGGTCTAGATTCTGGTGAATGCAAATACCGATAGTATAGAAACACATCCCTGTAGGGAATATCAACATCTTCCCCAGCACACAGATGTGTAAATTGTGATGAACCGATGCTCATGTAATGTAGGTATGTCAGTCGCCGACCTTGATCGTATAGAACATTATCTACTACATCAAATTTAGAAGACCAGTGATTACCAGTTACCTGGTCTACATCATGATAAGCAAAGTTATAATAGCTAACCCCACTACGCAAAACCATGTAGTTAAATAAAGATTGATCGGGGCCTCCTAATGCCATAACATCAGCTTCACCAGACTTTAATTTTTCTAGTAAATCGGCTAACATCATCTCAGTAAAAATTTGCTTTTTAGCTGCAAACCAACCAGCACAAAATATTTGAGAGGATAATTGTTCTTGAGTGAAAACTTTTCTCAAAAGTTCTGGTGAACCATCAAAAATATATTTCAAATCAGACCGATATTGAAAATCATTTGCTACCCAATCATGGTTATCTAATTTTTGATACACATAGTCTAAAGAACCCATTAATAGGGTATCTGCGTCAAAATAAATAAATTTATCAAAGGGCCCATTCAGACCACAAAGTTTTCGGTGCATGGCTAAACGATAGGTTCCCGTAACACCCCATTCTCGCCAAACTCTTTGTGTTCTGGGATGAGTTTTCCATGCTTGAGTAACAAAGTTCTCCCAGTAGGCGATCGCACTTTCATTTTCAAACAATGTGACATTCTTTCTAGATGCAATTTCCGCACGTACCTTATCTAAACGGCGATCGTAGGGAATTACGCAAACAGGAATTTCTCTACCAGCATTGGCTTCTATGCTATTGAGTAAGGCAACCAATTGATCGTAAACGACATCATTGGCTAAAGTATAAATGCCATTTGTCATTGCAAACCTCTAAAGGAAATTAACGACGAAATAGTTTTTGCAGTAAGGGAACTCTACCTTCGTGGAGATAACGATAGTGTTCCCACAATTTCCAATAAGGACAACCAGGTTTAATAGCTGTACCAGCCCAATGCAGATATTTCAGCCTCTGAGTGCGATCGTAGAGAACATAGTCTTTCTCTTGAAAATGGCGAGAACCAGCCCAACTACCGGGTTCTCCCCCTGGAAGTCTGACGAGGTTACAACGTTTGTCAATGTGTTTGAGAACTAAATAGTTAAGAATAGGTTGGTCTGTTACCCCACAAGAAAAGTCAAAATATTCCTTGTGCGTTGCACATTCCTGCAACGTTTCTTCCATTACTTGCTCTGTAATTATACCTTTTTTGGAAGCCCAAAAGCCACTATTGAAAACATCCTGAAGTTGTTCTTCTGTAAAAATTTGTTTTTCTTTGACAAGTGGAGAAAAGATATTCCGCAATCCCTCACTTTTGTGGTGATAATCGCAACAGAAAAAATCAACTTCCAATAGCCTGTTTAAATTCTCAGCAATTTTTTCAAAAACAATAATATCCGTATCTACATAAATGAATTCATCTAGCGGCCCAAACCATACTGCCAGTTTTCGCATCTTGTTAGGTAGAGATAAGAAATCTCTAGGAAAAATTTCTCCGATGCGTTTGGTGAAACTATTAACAAAGTCTAGGTCAGGAAAAATTTGTACATTGTGTAAATCGCCTAAAATATCTGCTACTTTGTGATAATCATCATTAAATGGGATGAGAACAACGGTCACTTGTTGATCGTAAAGGCGAATGCTGTTGAGTAGTGCGATCGCATTATCCAAAACGCGGTCATTGGCAACTATATAAATTCCCCGCTGCATAATTTATCCTTTAGTAATTAATTTTAATTTTCGCAAAGCCCTATTTAGTAAACTAGGATTTGGAGACTGATAATTTTCTGGAGGAATGCTAAATACTGGACGCTTTTCAGGTTCATGAAGGTAACGATAGTAGAGAAACAAATCTCGATAGGGAAAATCTATGTTTTCACCAGAACAAACCGCGTGCATCATTTTAGGCTGAACACCGATGTAATGCAGGTAAGTTAGGCGGTTTCCTTTGTCATATAAAATATGATTTCGTTCTTCAAAGTGTTTTGAAGTTGCAGAACATCCAGTTTTTTGATTTTCTGGTAATTGCACAGCAAAGTTATAACTAGAAAGACCAGATCGCATCACCATGTAATTCAACAGTGGTTGTTCACCAGCACCTGCGTATAAAATTTCTGCCTCACCGCTTCGCAGTTGGGATAACAACCACTCTCTTTGTTCTGCGTTAAACATTCCCCGTTTAGAGGCATAAAAACCTGAGCAAAATATTTCAGTATCAATGCGGCTTTGTTCAAAAATTTCAAGTAATTTAGGAGATTGAATATTATAAACTTTGCTAACATCTGTAAATTGGAAATCATAAACTACCCAATCATAATCTTTTAGTTTTTCAAACACCATTGCCAGTGAATTCATCACTAGAGTATCGCCATCTAAGTAAATAAATTTATCGAAGGGGCCATCAAAAGCACAAAAACGACGATGAGCACCATAAAGACGAAATTTGCTGCGGTTTAAACGTTCGGGCGCTGCTGCTAGCATGAACTGATCCCAGCGCTCAATCGAGTCTTTATCATCGTAGATAAATACATTAGGTCGTTTGGCAACTTCTGCTGCTAGCCTGTTTATCTGTTCGTCAAAAGGATAAATACAGACAGATATTTCTCGCCCTAAAATAGCATCAATACTATTGAGTAAAGCAACGATTTGGTCGTAAACATAGTCATTGCCTAATGTACAAATTCCATTCATAAATTTATGCGTGTTGATCAACAAATTCTGATAACCAATTTAAAAGATTTAGTTTGTGTAAAATAATTTGACGTGCTTCTTTGATTGCATTCTTGGCTGCATACCAAGCATCAGGAGTAGCTGTTACTTCTCGGATATAGGCAACACCTTTTTCATCCAAACTAGGTAATCGCAGAAAACTGCCTGGTGGCAATAATTTTTCAGCCGCAGGGCCACCATAGTAAATTGGCAGACACCATGCTAAGAGAGCATCCCATAATTTTTCGCTGACATACCAATTATTGTCACTGTAGTTTTCAATTGCCAGATTGTAATAGTAAGGAGCCATGCCATACCATTTGTTGACTAATTCTCCTGATGTTTTTGCCCATGCAGGTAAATTGCGTCCGTATAATTCAAACTTAATTCCACTCGTTTGTAAGGATTGCAAAAACTCTAAACGCTGACGATGGTTAGCTGTGCGGTTAATACCAGAGGTAATCCAACTGCAAGGAGAAACTTTTTCCGGCGGTGGCATTTCATTTAATTCCCGAAACGAATTACCGTGATACCAAATTGCAGGCATGTAGTTGGGAGTGGGAGCAAAATCATCGGGCCCTGAGACATAGCCACAAAATTTTTGTGCCTGTTGATAATTATATTTAGTAATGTCTAAAACTTCCTCTAAAGGAGGTTCGCGAAGCAAATAAATAATCCGTTCTTTGTTTACACCTCGCAGCAGATTTTCGATATTGACTTCTGGTGTTTGCTGTTGTTTACGAATGCGGTTCCACCAAGATTTTTGTTGAGGAGGTTGGTAAAAATCAAACTGATACATCAGCAGAAAATCTGGTTTTGGTGCAGGTGCTTGCATTTGCATATTGCCCCAAATACCAAGTGGATGAGGGGTTTGTTGCCACAGCCAATCTATTCTTTTTTCTAGACCTCGATAGCTGCTAATCATGCCAATAGTTGCTGTTACCATTTTCTTAGACTGGATAATTTGAATTAACTAAAAACTTGATTTTGTCTTCAAATACCTCGACTGTATCCAACAGATAGATAGCAGAATGATAGGCTTGCTTAATTAATTCATTTTGTTCTTGAGGCTTGTCTATCAAATTATCGGCAAGAGAACGGAGAGAAGCCAACATGGAATTAAGACGTGTTCGTAACTGATCGGAAATTTCTTGAAAAGTGACTTTTTCATTGGTGAGATTATCGTTAGAGTTTGGAAATGATGTTGAGGAAAAGCGCTGTTGCAGTTTAACAATATCTTCCAAAACATCAATAATATTGAAGATTTTAAATGCTGATTTGTAGGATTCTTCTATAAGTTCCTGCCGTTCTTGAGAATTGTCTACCATATCATCAAGTACTAAGCCCAGGAAACCAATCATAGAGTTTAGCCGGGTGCGAAGTTCGTGCGAGATGCGAATTAAGCTTTGATGGTGGGTAGAAGTTTCTGCGCGATCGCTAAATTGCAGCGCATACAAACGGGTGTAGAAACCGCCTTTTCGTAAAAGTTCTTCATGGGTTCCTATTTCTACCACACGTCCTTGATCTAATACGGCAATTTGATCGGCTTTTTGGACGGTAGACAGGCGGTGAGCAATTACTAAGGTTGTGCGATCGCGACTGAGATCGTCTATTGCAGCTTGTACTAGCCGTTCAGAAACCGTATCTAAAGCGCTGGTGGCTTCATCAAGGATCAGAATTTCCGGATCTTGTAGTAATGCACGAGCGATCGCTAATCTTTGCCTTTGTCCTCCAGATAGCATGACACCGCGATCGCCAATCAAGGTATCAAAACCTTGTGGTAATTTGCTGATAAACTCGTAAGCATTCCCTCGCTTTGCTGCTGCAATAATTTCCTCTTCATTAGCATCAGGTTTGCCATAGGCAATATTATTTCGCACTGAATCATTGAAGAGAAAAGTATCTTGACTGACAATTCCCATCGCTTTTCGCAGCGATTTTAAATCGAATTCACGGAGATCTTTGCCATCGATGGTAATGCAGCCTGAGATCGGATCGTAAAACCTTGGTAATAAGTCTGCCAATGTAGATTTACCCGCACCAGAACCACCAACTAAAGCTAAAGTAGTACCGCGCGGTAAGTAAACATCCACATCTTTTAGCACCAATTTATCATTACTAGGATAGGCAAAAGATATATTATCAAAATGCACTCCTTTCTCTAATTTGGTATAGAAAAGCTTACCTTGATTCATGAACGGCTTATGATCGCGCCGTAAAAATTCAGCCACAATATCTACACTGGCTGCGGTATTAGCAAAACTACTCCGAAGAGAATTTAACTGAGAAATAAATGGTAGTAGTCGCAGTAATATTAATAAATATGTCAGAAGAACCGCAGATAAAGAAGCGATTTGGTCAGCAAAAAATGTTCGTGCAAAAAAGACAATTAGCATTAAGGCTGTGATGCCGGCTACTTCACTGGTAGGGCCAATTGCTTCAGAATGAACTTGAGATTGAAAATCTGCTTTTTCTCGGTCAATAATTAGCTTTTTAATTTTGTGATATTCTCTGTCTTCATTACCAGTTGCTTTCACTAAGCGGATTCCACTTAGTGTTTCTAGCACAGAAACAGAGTATGATGTAGAAATATCTGATAATTGCTTGCCAAAATTTCTAGCTTTGGAAATGGCATATTGATTTATTAAAGTCACCAAAGACAGCAACATTGTCGTCACAATTGTTAGCTGCCAAGAAATTGATAACAACAAGCCAACAAAAACTAAAATCGTAATTCCCAAAATTACTAATTTGACTGCACTACCAATAGCACTAGCAGCACGAGCAGTTTCGCCACCAAGACGATTAATTAAATCGCCAACTTTCATTTTGGCATAGTAGTCTAAGTCAATTTCTAATAATAACTTTATTCCGGCTTCGCGGATATCAGACGTAAGCCTGCGCGTTAAAACACTTGATGTCAACGTGCTAGAGTAGCTCGCTAAATTTTTGCATAAAATTACAAATATAATTGCTCCTGACATTACCCAAAGGCGATAATTCTCTGGCAGATTATCAAAGGGAAATAAAATCGCTTTCAGAACTGGAGGAGCACCAGTTAAATCTACCTGTTGTCCGACAATTTTTAAAATGACTGGCACGATGAGGGCCGTACCCACCCCATTAAATAATGCTCCAGAAAAGCCCAGTATTATTGTCAGGATAATCCAGCCTGGATAGGGTTTAGCAAATCTTACTAGTAGTGGTATTAATTTATTGGTAAACATTGGTGATTTAGATCACAAATTACTTAGTGATAACATAGTTCGTTAATTAGTTTATGAATCCGTAAATCTTCCACAGCAAATAAATCATATTCTGAGTATGCTCAGTGAAAACACAGATACAAATATCTATTAGTGAAATCCATTTAACCCAAATTTACAATCGCCTACCCTTAAAGTCACAACCGCGTAATTACCGACTTTAGAGTAAATGCCATTGCTTCTAGGCTATATTTTTCTACACATCTTTCTCTCGCTTTCTTGCCGCGCTCGTTTGCTGCGTCTAAATTCTCAAATATCAGTCGAATTTGTTCTGCAAGTTGTGCAGGAGAATTTGGATCGGCTAAATAACCTGTGTCGCCTAAAATTTCTGGAATATCTCCTACTCTTGTTGCTAAAATAGGCTTGGCCATTGCCATGCCATCTGTTAGCTTAATGGGAAATTGTGCCCGCGCTACAGGCGTATCCCGCTGTGGCACTACCACCACATCAGCAGCAGCCACAACTTCTGGCATCTTTTCTACTGGCATCTGGGGTAATTTAATAATCCAACGTCCCCAACGCTCAATTAGCTGCTCATCGTAATCATCATAGGGATTACCACCTACGATCGCTAGCCTGAAATCAGGTTCATTGAGTTGGTCAAGTGCGGTTAACACATCCTCGATACCCTTATGTGGTCGCGGTGCACCTGGAAACATCAGGAGGCGATATTCTGCTAGTCCGTAATGTTGTCGGCTGACTTGCGGATCGTATTTTTGAGGGTTGAATAAGTCAGTATCTTTACCATTGGGTATATAAGTGCCACCAAAGCGATTGAGCAAAAATTGAGTATCTGCGGTGATAGCATCAGCGCGATGCGTCGATGCATCCATCCACTTTAAATACAAAGGATGGTCTGGATTTCTCAAAGCACCATTTTTTTTAAGAATGTCTCTACCTAGCTGCTTCCAAGTAGGACGGTACTGCCACTCATCACCTCCATGCCAACTCAACTCCCAATCATCAATATCCAAAATCACTGGTTGACGGTGAGAAATTTTGTTAAATAAAGCGACACCATAGCTGGTAAGTTTTGGTTTTATGGCATAGACAATATCCCCATCAATTTTTGTCAACAGTTGCTTCACTGAAGCAAAAAATTCTGGATAGTTGCAGCCTGGTAAACAGTAAATTGGCAAGTCTGGTGGTGGTTCGGGATAAATACTTTTGCCAAATAAAAACCCCAAAATCTCGACTTCAAAATTTAATTTTTTAAATACTTGACCCAGCAAATATGCTCGATCTACACCACCTTTAGAGAAATTGGGCGTTAAAATAGAAACTTTTGACTTATTTTTTTGCCGATTCATAATAGAAATTAGGCGTCAATCTATCAAATTGTTTTTAGGGAGTTGCGAGAATTTCTTTGTAAAGCATTGCCATCTCTGAAGCGACAACGCTCATGGTACGTACCAGCCCAATACCTTGACGCAGTCTAGCGAGTAAATTCCTATCCTTAGCAAGAGTGGCGATCGCTTCTGTCCATGCCTTAATATCTTTGGCTGGAACTAACCAACCATCGACCCCGTGACGAACTAATTCCGCAATTCCTCCTAAATTTGCACCTAATACCGGAGTGCCAACAGCTTGGGCTTCTAGAACTACCAGAGGCCCTGTTTCTAGCCATTGGGACGGTACAGCCAGTAAATCAAAATTCGCCAATGCCTCAGAGATTGCTTGACGTGACAGTGGTTCAGCAATGCGAATCCGACTGTCACAAGCAGCAAGTGCTAAAACTTTTTCTCGATTCGTTTCACCGTATTTATCTGGATGAGTAGCATGAAGAATTAATTCCACAGGTACATCGGCAGGCAAAAGGTGTACTGCTTCTGCGATTATTTGCACTCCCTTGGTTTCTTGCCAGCGACCCAAAAAGCCAATTTTTAAAGCAGCGTTTTCTGCTTTGGTTGGTGTTATTTGTTGGGTAAAATTGTTTGCAACACCCTGTCGGCAAAGAATCAGTTTTTCTTCAGGCACACCATTCAAACGGAAAGCATCATACTGCCAATTGCTGGGAACAACAATGCGATCGGCTAATTTTGCTAGCTGCCTTAGCTGATACTGATGTTCAGTTACCAAAGGGGGAATACCAAAAGTTCTACCTAATAGGCGGAGTTTAACACTCTTGGAGCCACGCAATTTTGTTTCTGCGGCTACACCGACAGGGAGAGGAACTTGACTTAGTGTTTTGATTGCCCAAGAAGGTACTCGTTCTGGAATGCCCAAACACCGACTGCAAAGGGTAGCATCAATCAGCCCATTGCAAGGTTCTTGAGCATATCGCATCATTGTACCGCGCAGACATAGAGGCTCGGGCATATGCACGGTGACTACAGTTGCCATACCTAGCTTGCGGGCAACAGCTAGGTGATGCAAGCCGCAGTCAAATCGCCAAGAGTGCTGATGGTACACATCTGCTTTATGGTTTTTTAACCAATTGGCAAAAGTTTCAAACCCTCCGTGAGGTAATTGTTTGTGTTGCTGTATCTTGTTAGGGTTAGGGAAGACAGGATAGCGATAGACTAAAGTACCGTTATATTCGTAAAAGTCTTCCTCTGTGCTTTGTCGGGGGGCAGCAACTACACTTTCTATTCCATGCGCTTGCAAGCCATGTAATAGGGAATCTATGTATACTTCTACACCACCTGATGTATCTGGAAAATACCAGGTAGTTGTATGAATTAACTTCATTTATTAGCCCGCACAAGAAACGATTCGGAAACCTAGACACCTCAGTTACAGCTATAAATAAGCTCTAAAAAACAGGGCAAATTTAATAAAAGCGCTGACGGTGTTGTCAGGTAGATGTATTCTTAGTTGCTCATGTTGGGTTGGGAACGGCACATATCAAAATGGCATTTCCACACTAGCTAACTAGCTGTCAGTGTATTTAAGAATTAGCTATGTTTACTTGAACACACACAGAAAATAATTTAACACTATAATTTTTATGGTTCCTATCGCATTTTCACTGAATATTCAAATTGATTGGATTTTTGAAGATAATAATTGAGTGAATTTACCAGTGAGAATAAAAATATTTTATGTTACACCGATTTTAGCCATTTTTTATGGCAAAAAGCACATCTGTATAAAAATCAGAGAGAGAATTATCAAAACAAGGGCTAGGAATAATTTATCAGTTAATTATGTCACTTTCAAAAATATAAAATATACCCAACCTCTTTCCTTGGTGGGAGATTAAGTTAGGGGTAAAATCTTACGTTTAATTTTGTTGACCTATTTATCAGTTATCAGATTCCTAAAAAATAGGTTTGATAAAGATGATTTTCATCAGAGCAATCAAAGAATAATTTGATTTATTGAAATCACCTAACTTTAGTTATGTTTATTGTCTGATAACTGGTAACTGAGTGCTGACAATTTCAAAAATATTACCAGTCGATTAATTGTAGTCGTCCAGTTTGGATATAGTCTAATATCCGATTAATTTGACGACGTTCTGCATCGTTTAAATAACCATTAGGATGTATATTAGACGTAAGCAATTTATGGTCTTGACGGCTCATTTTCCCTGATTTAATAATCCGCTCTACAATTTCCTTTACAGCGGATTCTAACTGATTGTCCACGCTTTTGTATATGGAAGTTTTATAGCTCATATTTCTCCTGATAGATGCAAAATTTTATGCCAATATCTGCTCTACTTCTGATGTACAAAAGGAAGCTGTAAAGGAAATGTTAAGAATATTTGATTTAACAGCTTAGAGCAAATCTTGATTATTTTTTTGACCGAAACTTTTTGGTATCTTTACAGCACCAAAGAACAAAATAAATCTAACTTTCTATATACTCTTACTCCCAGAGAAAATTTACTGATAAATCAATATTATTGGTATGAATTGTGAGAGTATTTAAGTAATTACACTGTTGTATTTGCTTGTTTTTTATGAATTTTTACAGCTACAATCAGAAAAATATAAATAAATGAATATCAAACATCAACTTGTGAGGGAGGTTGTTGTAATGCAGGTAATCCGTCTGGAGGCACTTTCAGACAATTACGTTTTTCTGTTACACGATCGCCAACAAAATATCGCCGCCGTTGTCGATCCAGCAGAGGCAGAACCAGTTTTAATAAAACTTCATGAATTACAAGCAGAACTCGTAGCGATTTTTAACACACACCATCATTTGGATCACGTCGGTGGTAACAAAGAATTGATACGAAGATTTCCCCAAGTAAAAGTTTATGGTGGAGCCGAGGATCGGGGAAGAATTCCAGGACAACAGGTGTTTTTGCAACAAGGCGATCGCGTACAATTTGCAGACAGAGTTGGAGAAGTTATCTTCGTACCCGGACATACTCGTGCTCACATTGCTTATTACTTCCCTCCCAACAACCCAGAAGAGACAGGGGAATTATTCTGCGGTGATACCCTCTTTGCTGGTGGATGCGGTCGCTTATTTGAAGGCACGCCCACGCAGATGGTAGACTCCCTGAGTAAGCTGCGTTCTCTACCAGATAATACGCGGGTCTGGTGCGCTCATGAATACACTTTAAAAAATTTGCAATTTGCTCTAACCGTAGATAGTGATAATCCCGATTTGCAAACTCGTTATGATGAAGTGAAAATGTGTCGCAGCCGGGGAGAAGCAACTGTTCCCTCTCTTTTAGGAGTTGAGAAACGCACAAATCCCTTTTTACGTTGGGAGCAGCCAGCATTACAATCAGCAGTAAACAGCCGCGATCCAGTGCAAACCTTTGCGCGTCTGCGGGGAATGAAGGATAGATTTTAGTCAAGAGTCATTAGTCATTAGTCATTGGTTATTTACAAAGGACAAATGACAAATGACAAATGACTAAGGACTTTTCGTAAAAAGTGTTGCGATCGCACCCTGCATTTCGCTAGGATCTGTAGGCTTATTGGCTATAAGCAAAGCTCCTGGGGATAAAGCTACACTCTTGTGAACTATCTTGCTGAAACCCCAAGATATTGAGATTTTACAAGCAACAGAGAAAAAAGAAGAACAATGGCGAAACGCATACAGTTAGTTTTAACTCAGGATGTCAGCAAGCTGGGAAAATCCGGCGACTTAGTAGAAGTAGCTCCCGGTTATGCTCGTAATTATCTAATTCCCAAGAGTATGGCAACTTTTGCTACTCCTGGTATTCTTAAGCAAGTGGAACGCCGCCGAGAGTTAGAACGCCAGCGGCAATTAGAACTCAAGCAACAAGCACAAGAGCAAAAAGCAGCATTGGAAAAAGCTGGTAGCTTCAGCATTGCCAAGCAGGTTGGTGAAAAAGAAGCTATTTTTGGTACAGTCACTACCCAAGATGTAGCCGATGCTATTCAACAAACCACAGGTTTAGAAGTCGATCGCCGTGGCATTACCATACCCGATATTAGTAGGCTGGGTACATACGAAGCTGAAATTAAGCTGCACTCTGAAGTAACCGCAAAAGTAAACATTGAAGTTGTAGCCAGCTAAAAATCAACCTTGCTCTCATATGGAACACAGACACATCAAACACATCTGTGTTTATCTGTGTCCATTTGTGCTCGAATTCTTCTAAATATAATTTGTAGTGTGTAGAGACGTTGCATTGCAACGTCTCTTGTTTAATTTAATAATAGTAATTTTGAACTATAAGAGAATATGGCTACATAAAAATCCAAAATCTAAAATCTAAAATCTTATATGTCTGAAGAACTAAATTTTCAAGGATTAGGCAGCGATCGCCTACCTCCCCAAAACATCGAAGCAGAAGAAGCGATACTGGGGGGAATTTTGCTTGATCCAGAAGCCATAAGCAGAGTCAGCGATCGCTTAGTTCCGGAAGCTTTTTACATTAGCGCTCATAAAGATATCTATCAAGCTGCTGTAGTACTTCACAGTCAAGGTAAACCCACAGACTTGCTTTCGGTTGCAAATTGGCTGACTGACCACGATTTACTAACTCGCGTTGGTGGTAGAAATAAATTAGCCTCCCTTGTAGACCGGACAGTGTCAGCAGTCAATATTGACGCTTTGGCATCGCTAGTAATGGAAAAATACCTGCGGCGTCAATTAATTAAAGCTGGCAATGAAATTGTTCAGTTGGGTTATCAAACAGAAACCGAGTTACCACAAGTCCTCGATCAAGCAGAACAAAAAGTTTTTGCTATTACGCAAGAACGACCCCAATCAGGACTAGTTCATATTTCCGACAGCTTGGTTAATGCATTTGAAGAAATAGAAACTCGCCATCAAGGTGTAGCATTGCCAGGTATTCCTTGTGGATTTTACGATTTAGATGCTATGACCAGCGGCTTTCAGCCTTCTGATTTAATCATTGTTGCTGGTAGGCCTTCAATGGGGAAAACCGCGTTTTGTCTCAATCTTGCTTACAATGTTGCTGCTTTATATAAATTACCAGTTGCTATTTTCAGTTTGGAAATGTCCAAAGAGCAGCTGGTGCAGCGATTAATAGCTAGCGAAGCAGAAATTGAATCTGGTTATCTGCGGAGTGGACGCATCAGTCAAACTCAGTGGGAACCTTTAAGCCGTGCGATTGGCTTACTTTCAGAGATGCCAATTTTTATTGACGATACGCCGAATATTACAGTAACAGAAATGCGTTCTCAAGCGCGGCGTTTGCAAGCCGAAGTTGGTACAGGATTGGGACTAATTGTTATAGATTACTTGCAATTGATGGAAGGAGCGGGTGATAACCGCGTGCAAGAATTATCTAGAATTACCCGTAGCATTAAAGGATTAGCTCGTGAATTATCTGTGCCAGTCATTGCTCTATCTCAGTTGAGTCGAGGTGTAGAAGCACGTACCAATAAGCGTCCAATGTTATCTGATTTGAGAGAGTCTGGTTGTTTAACTGGTGATACTCTGGTGACATTAGCAGATAGCGGTTTACAAGTAACCATTCGAGAATTAGTGGGACAATCCGGTTTTGCCGTTTGGGCTTTGAATCAAGCGACAATGCAGTTAGAAAAGGCAATTGTTAGCCATGCTTTTTCAACAGGTATCAAACCTGTGTTTACCTTAACAACTCGATTGGGACGAAAAATTCGTGCCACAGCTAATCACAAATTCCTCACAATTCATGGCTGGCGTAGACTAGATGAACTAAGTCCTAGACAACATATATGTTTACCAAGGCATCTACCCAGCCTTGGTAAACAAAGCATGACTTATGCTGAAGTTGCATTATTAGGGCATTTAATTGGTGATGGTTGTACATTGCCACGTCATGCTATACAGTACACTACCAAAGAGATAGATTTAGCTGAGAATGTTGTTTTCTTGGCAAAAGAAGTTTTTGGAGATGCAATTGTTCCAAGAATTTCACCTGAACGCGGCTGGTATCAAGTTTACTTGTCCGCAACACAACGCTTGACTCATCGTGTGAGAAATCCAGTAGCCAAATGGCTAGACTCTCTTGGTGTTTTTGGTTTAAGGTCTTACGAAAAATTTGTTCCTCAAGAATTATTCTCACAACCAATAGAGTTAATAGCTTGCTTTCTCAGACATCTTTGGAGTACAGATGGTTCTATTAAGTTAGTTGGAGGTAAAAAATCAAGACCTATTGCATATTATGCAAGCAGTAGCTACAGATTGGCTTTTGATGTACAAACTCTTTTATTAAGGCTTGGTATTAATGCAACACTCAAGATAGTTCCTCAATTGGGTAAAGGTAGAAACCAGTACCATGTAAAAATAACTGGTAAACCCGATCTTGAGTTATTTATTCAAAAGGTTGGAGCAGTGGGAGAATACAAGCTAGGTTCACTCCAACAAATTTTTGAACACCTAGAAAACTGCATTCACAACACCAATAGAGATATAATCCCCAAAGAAGTTTGGAAAATACACGTTGTACCTGCAATGCAAGCTGTTGAATTGACAACAAGGGCATTACATTCCAACATTGGCACATCCTATTGTGGCTCTGCGCTTTACAAAACAAATTTGAGTAGAGAAAGAGTTTTAAAAATTGCAGAGGTTGTTCAATCAAATGAGCTGCTTGCTCTTGCCAAAAGTGATGTTTATTGGGATGAAATAGTTTCAATTGAATCTTGCGGCGAGGAAGAGGTGTTTGATCTGACTGTTCCTGGCTTGCATAATTTTATTGCCAATAACATTGTTGTTCACAATTCTATTGAACAAGATGCGGATTTAGTAATCATGCTTTACCGCGACGAATATTACAACCATGACACTCCCGATCGAGGTATTGCAGAAATCAATATTGCTAAACACAGAAATGGCCCAACTGGCACTGTCAAACTTTTATTTGATCCGCAATTTACCAAGTTTAAAAATTTAGCTAGACCAAATTATTAAAAATTAGTTAGTAGATAGTAGGTAGTAGATAGTAGATAGTAGATAGTAGATAGTAGATAGTAGATAGTAGATAGTAGATAGTAGATAGTAGATAGTAGGTAATAGTTATCTGTTAATTTTTTTCCCACTAACCACTAACCACTAACCACTAAACACTAACCACGAACAACT
>NZ_JACAEU010000102.1:0-3680 GCF_013388695.1 Fischerella sp. | reverse complement strand
TATCCGGCTGTTTATTTTTTGACCTCAGCCTCGGTCTTTATTCTTTACTCCCGCAGGCAAGGTGCTTTATAATGGCTTTCAAAACTATCTTGTTTTCATGGTTCGGTCGCCACCCGAGCAGTTCTGTTTCGTGCCCGCTCCGAAGGCACTTTCTTATAGTAGCTACTCCACATCCCTTTGTCAACTATTTGAGAAAAAATTTTTTCAGATTTTTTCGAGCGGTTAAAAAACCTAAATAAATCAAGGGTTTTGGGCTAAATTTTTCCTGGAGTTAGAGAAGGAAGCAATCAAGTTGTGAGCAATGTAGGAATTTTGCCCCCCTGGCTGGTGTTAGACCCTCTGTTACGTGATTGGTTATTAGAGGATATTGGTAGGGGCGATCGCACAACTCAATCTCTTCTATCTCAAGATGCTATTGAAGGACAAGCGGAGTGGATCGCAAAAGCGCCTGGGGTAGTAGCTGGTTTACCAGTAGCAGCACGGGTATTTCAACTATTGAATGAAAAAGTTAGCTTTGAAGCGTTTGCAGTTGAGGGTGAATACTGTCAGCAGGGACAGGTGGTAGCACAGATGCATGGTTCCTTGGCTGCATTATTGATCGGGGAACGGGTAGCGCTGAACTTGGCGATGCGTTTAAGTGGAATTGCAACACTAACTCGTCAGTATGTCGAAAAGATAGCCGATTTACCCACTCAGTTTGTGGATACGCGCAAAACTACACCAGGTTTAAGAATTTTAGAAAAATATGCAACTCAGACAGGAGGAGCGATAAATCATCGGATGGGACTAGATGATGCAGTGATGATCAAAGACAACCATATTGCAGCATCAAAGGGAATTGGAGAAGCTATTTCCCGTATTCGTTTTCACATTCCTTATCCACTGACAATTGAAGTAGAGACGGAAACCTTAGAACAGGTGCAAGAAGCATTACACCACAAAGCTGACATTATTATGCTGGACAATATGCCTCTTGATACGATGCGAGAGGCTGTACAGATGATTCGCCTAGAAAATAGTCACGTGAAAATCGAGGCTTCTGGCAATATTACCCTGGAAACTATTCGTGCTGTGGCACAGACGGGTGTGGACTATATTTCTAGCAGTGCGCCGATTACGCAGTCGAAGTGGTTGGATTTGAGCATGAAGATTCAATAGGTTACTACCATATGGGTAATCACTCGCAGCGATCGCATTCGAGCATGTCACAGCCTAATTGCATTGGTAGTGTCTAGGGGTAGATTATCCTCCCAGATTGCAGATATTTGAAATCTACCCGAAGGTAATTTAGACGCAACAGCGATCGCACAATTAACCTTAATTCAATAGAAACGAAAAAGCCTGCACAGGCAGGCTTTGTTTATGTAGCCTCAGACTTCCAGTCTGTAGGCACATTATCCATTCGCTTACTTACTTATTAATTCCAAACACCGACCCAACTGTTGACTTAAGCGAACCCCAGCCATCCTTGACAGTTTGAGCAATAGGATGCTTAGTCTGCAAAAATACCCGCGCACAGTTGCGTCCTGGCATTCCGGAAATGGAACCACCTGGATGAGTCCCTGCACCAGTCAAGAATAAATTCTCAATAGGCGTTTTGTAGTTTGCCAATTCTGGCAAGGGGCGGAAAAACACCATCTGATCCAACGTCATATCAACGTGGTAGTAATTCCCTTTGTACGCACCTAATCTTTCACCCAATTCTGCCGGACTTTCGACGCGACGGGCAATAGTTGCGTTTTTCACATTCGGCGCGTAGGCTGCTAACTTTTCTATCACCCTGTCAGCAACTTTATTTTTCAGTTCATCCGTCCAACCAGTTCCATTCAAACCAGTGCCTTCTGCACCAGCAATTTGATAGGGGGCGAAAAATTCAATCCATACAGTATGTTTGCTTGGTGGTGCCATTGACGGATCTAACATTGTTGGCACTACCACATACATTGATGGGTCAGAGTCAGGAATCTCTCCCAAGGTACATTTACTATGGGCTTGTTCGACGTGAGCAACTGAATCTGCTATCAATACAGATCCAATTAGATATTCATCTTTATGTTCGTGGTGTTCAAAGCGCAATGGTTCGTTTAATGCCAAGTCTATCTTCAGAATGGTTTCGTTGTTGTTGACGATGCGGCGTTCTAATCTTTCCCACAAATCTGGATCGGCTGCATCCACATCGCTTTTGTCCATCAATTGCAAAAATAGACGCTTGGCATCAATGTTGGAAATTACCCCATGTTTAGCACGATATTCTCTACCATTTGCCGCTTGCACACCTACAGCACGACCATCATCTATCAAAATTTTCTGAACTTGCTGATCCGTCAGGATGACACCACCTTTACTTCTTACCAAGTTCACTAAAGCTTGCACCAAAGCACCCGTACCGCCACGAGGTCTTGCCATACCAGGGTTGTGGCGCATTGCCATCATAATGGCACCAATCGCAATGGTTTTCTGTGAAGGCGGCGCACCAAGTTCGGAAGCAAGTCTTGCCAAAGGTGCTTTCAGAAATTCCTCATCAAACCACTCATTGAGGAGATCCTCTGCGCTGGTCATCATATTACGAACAAAGTCCAGCGTCTTGTTAGGAGAACCAATTACCGAGAATAAATCCTTTATTTTGGTAATGTCATAATTACCCAAGATATCAAAAATTGACTTTGGGGGTGCGTTAAACATGGGAATCATTGCACCCAATGCCCGTTGCCAGTAATCTGTGAATTCTGCATATTTTTTGGCATCACGTTCGTTGTAACGGGCGATTTCTGCACAAGTCTTTTCTATTGACTTATGACCTAAAAAATATTTGCCATCAGGATGAGGACAAAATACGACTGGATCGCATTCTAAATATTCCAAGCCATATTTCTCTAGTTCTAATTCTTGAACTACTGGCCCAAGGTGAATAAATTCGTGGTCAATAGCACATAAATTAAATTTGAATCCTGGTGCTTTTTTTGGTAAACATTCTTCAGTCGTGGCAGCACCCCCAGGAACTGAACGCTTTTCCAATAGCAGAACGCTATACCCAGTTTTTAATAAATAGGCAGCACAAACTAATCCATTGTGTCCTGCACCAATAATTACAACGTCATACTCTTGCATAGTGAAAACTTTTGAAGGAAATAGGTGCCTTTCTAATGTTAGAAATACGTTACAAATAGTACATCATTCATCAGTTATATAAATTTACAATTTACTAAATATCTTTGGAAATAAGACTTTTGATGCTTGTTAAATAGTAACAATCAATATGAGCCAATAAAAAATTAAAATATGATTTTTACTTTTTCAATAGTATCTTTTTCTTCTGTTTCTGCCAATGGCTAAGCTTATGTATATCTAAATAGCAGGTTTTTCGTTAAGACAGTTACTAGTTATTTTTACTTTTTCTTTGTTGAATACAAATGACTAATGACTAAGGACAAATATTTCAAATAAAACCCCACCTTTAAGGTGGGGAAAGTTTCAACTATGTGATGCCGAAAATTGCACGTTTATTACAGAGCGTTACCACGAGGCAGAACTTCCTCAGGGAATACAAATTTCTCGTGCGGTTGATCTTGAGGAGCCATCCAAGCCCGGATACCCTCGTTCAGCAAAATGTTTTTGGTATAGAAAGTTTCAAACTCTGGGTCTTCGGCTGCTCTTAATTCTTGAGAGACGAAGTCGTAAGC
>NZ_JACAEU010000101.1:0-16455 GCF_013388695.1 Fischerella sp. | reverse complement strand
GCTTACGACTTCGTCTCTCAAGAATTAAGAGCAGCCGAAGACCCAGAGTTTGAAACTTTCTATACCAAAAACATTTTGCTGAACGAGGGTATCCGGGCTTGGATGGCTCCTCAAGATCAGCCACACGAGAAATTTGTATTCCCTGAGGAGGTATTACCTCGTGGTAACGCTCTCTAATCGACCTGGCGTAATGGGAGCAGGACGCGACCAAGATTCCACCGGGTTTGCCTGGTGGGCTGGTAACGCCCGTCTCATCAACCTCTCCGGTAAATTGCTGGGCGCGCACGTAGCCCATGCTGGCTTGATCGTCTTTTGGGCTGGAGCGATGACCTTGTTTGAGGTCGCTCACTTCGTTCCCGAAAAGCCCTTATACGAACAAGGCTTTATCCTGCTACCCCACTTAGCAACTCTCGGATGGGGAGTCGGCCCTGGCGGTGAAATTGTAGACACCTATCCCTACTTTGTCGTCGGTGTACTGCATCTAATCTCCTCTGCCGTCTTGGGTTTTGGCGGAATCTATCATGCTATCCGCGGTCCAGAAGTCTTAGAAGATTACTCTTCCTTCTTTGGCTATGACTGGAGAGACAAAAATAAGATGACCAACATCATCGGCTTCCACCTGATCATATTGGGAGTTGGTGCCTTTTTGTTGGTGCTGAAGGCGATGTTCTTCGGTGGCGTGTATGACACCTGGGCACCTGGTGGTGGTGATGTTCGCGTCATTACTAACCCGACATTGAATCCAGCAGTCATCTTTGGTTATCTACTCAAATCTCCCTTCGGTGGCGACGGCTGGATCGTCGGTGTAGATAACATGGAAGACATCATCGGCGGTCACATCTGGGTTGGCTTAATCTGTATTGTTGGCGGTATTTTCCACATTCTCACCAAGCCTTTTGCTTGGGCACGTCGCGCTTTCATCTGGTCTGGTGAGGCTTACCTCTCCTACAGCTTGGGCGCGCTGTCTCTGATGGGCTTCATTGCTTCTTGCTTTGTTTGGTTCAACAACACCGCTTACCCCAGCGAATTTTACGGCCCAACCAACGCCGAAGCTTCCCAAGCTCAGTCTTTCATCTTCCTGGTTCGTGACCAAAAACTCGGTGCTAACGTTGCATCTGCTCAAGGCCCTACCGGCTTAGGTAAATACCTAATGCGCTCACCTTCAGGTGAAATCATCTTCGGTGGTGAGACTATGCGTTTCTGGGATTTCCGCGGTCCTTGGTTAGAGCCTCTGCGCGGCCCCAATGGTCTGGATCTCGACAAAATTAAGAACGACGTTCAACCTTGGCAAATTCGTCGTGCATCTGAGTACATGACCCACGCTCCCAACGGTTCTATCAACTCCGTGGGTGGTGTGATCACCGAGCCTAACTCCTTCAACTATGTCAACCCCCGCGCTTGGTTGTCAACTTCTCACTTCGTTTTAGCATTCTTCTTCCTAGTTGGTCACTTGTGGCACGCAGGACGCGCTCGTGCTGCTGCTGCTGGCTTTGAAAAAGGTATTGACCGTGAAACTGAGCCAGTGTTGTTCATGAATGACCTCGACTAGGTTACAAGGTTTCTTTCATCACTGATAATCGGATAGATAACAAGCTCCTGTGTAAAAGCAGGAGCTTTTTCATATCAATATTTGTCATTAGTCATTAGCTTTTGACAAATGACTAATGACTAATGACAAACTACGATCTAGTATTAGCAGCGATCGTTACTTCTTTTTGTTTTCCTGGTTCTCCCAGTTGCTTGGCTTTCTCTTGATTGACACTTACCAGCACACCGCCAGCATTGTCGGTTCTTACTGTTAGTTGCTCTTGAGCTTTCCAAATACGATGAGTTCCTTCTGGGAGTTCGCCCTCATACTCGACTTTGCCATCAACTACTACCTGAATCCAAGATTTCTCCGTCAAGGTTAAACCAATTTGCACCTGTTGACTGTTTTTTATGCTGCTAACAGTGTCACTGACGGTTTGAAACTTTTGGGATTGAATAGCAGTCTCTTCATTTAGTTTTGGCTGGTTTTGATGATTGTTTGCTGATTGCAAAGCGCTAGCATTCAAGAATTGAGACAAGCCACCAACAGAACACAAAATTATAAATATATAGAGTAAATACAGATGAATTGGACGTAATTCACCGAATCGGGTGTGCTTCCAACTAGGTTTGAGGATGACTCGATTGTTGCCAATGGGAAAGCTACTCGCAAATTCAGCGCCATTAAAGCCCAAAGCGTCGGCAAATTGCCGGATCAAACCCTGAATGTAGACTGGTTCTGGCAGTTCTTCTAAATTACCTCCTTCAATTGCCTGCAATAGTCGTCGGGGGATTCTGGTCAATACGACCATTTCCTCTAATGACAGACCTTTTTCTTGACGCGAGGAGCTAAGTTGTGCACCCATTGTTGCTAACTTTTCGGCTCGCTGTTGTTCTAATGAATATGTTGACTCGCGCTTGTTTTTCCTTTTTAGCCAATTCATATCTTATTCACACTCCTCAAATCCAGCGAAATCGTTAATGGGAATCTGCTTTAAGTTTTTGTAAAAAGCGAATTTCACTCTCTTCTAGATGACGATATTCACCCTCATGCAAGCACCTTCCTCCAGGCGCTTGTAGCTGTATAGAACCTATGGCGGTACGATGCAGTTTTAGTACCGGGTATCCCAACTGTTGGGCTACACGGCGAATCTGGCGATTTCTTCCCTCCTTTAAAATGATTTCTAAACAAGTGGTAGAAGCAAACTTGTCGATGATTTTTACTTGTGCTGGGCGTGTTTTTTTTCCATCCAAAAGCACTCCTTGACGCCACATGCGTAGCACAGATTCCGGTGGATGTCCTTCTACCAAAACACGATATGTCTTCGGGATACTGTGGCGTGGATGGGTAAGCCAGTATGTTAGTTCCCCATCGTTGGTGAGTATTAATGCCCCTGTAGAATCTACATCCAAACGACCAACAGGATGAATACCTTGGCCAGAACGCAATTGGGCTGGTAGTAAATCCAGAACTGTTTTTCTTCCTTGGGGATCGTGGCAAGTGGAGACTATACCTACCCCTTTGTGTAGTAAAAGATATACTAAGTCTGGACGTTCTACAGCTGACACTCGCTTATCATCTACTGTAATTGTGTCTCTTTGGGGATCAGCTTTTTGACCTAAATATGCCAACTCGCCATTGACTCGCACACGCGATCGCCTAATCATTTCTTCGGCTTGGCGACGGGAAGCTACACCCCATTGAGATAAAACTTTTTGTAATCTTTCCTCCATGTGGAAATTACTGCTTATTCAGTAAATATTGCAACATATTAATAGGTGCGTAAAATTGTATCTTTGCGGTTTGTAGTCAATAGCCGCAAATGATACAGTTAAGACTTGTTTAAATGCTTGTAGATTTGTAAGTAATATTCATAAATAAATAGAGTCGGTAGATGGCACAAAATTATTTAGAGACCCAGAATTCTAACAATAAAATTCGCATAATTACAAATGTGCTGACGAAAGCACTCAAGTTATGGTTGAGATCGCAAGTCAGCCAAATATCTCAGTTGGAAGTAGAAATCAAAGCCAGCGATCGCCAGCTTTTGTCTGGTTGCATCCCTTTGGTATCGATTTTCGCTAGTCATGCTGTTTATCAAGGTCTCCATCTTACGCAAATTCAACTTGTAGCAAAAAATATCCGCATTAATATTGGTTCAGTACTCAAGGGTAAACCACTGCGACTGTTAGAAACAGTACCAGTAGTTGGCGAACTAATTGTGGAGGAAGAGGATCTCAATGCCTCTATTTCATCTACTCTACTATCAACAGCTCTAAATGATGTACTGGATAAACTTTTACCAGAACAGTGCGCAAAATCCAAGTCAATTATTTGGCAAAAAATAATTCTTGACAACAGTAAGGTAAAACTTTACGCCTCATCATCCGCCCAAAGTAGTTCTACTCTCTTAGAAATTTGCGCGGACTTAAACTTACTGAACAGTCATGAGTTAAAATTAGCACAAATAGAAGTGAAAAATAATATGGGAATGGTGATAGAAAGTAATCATGCACACTGTTTAAATTTGGGAACAGATGTTGATATCCAACAGTTCAACCTGATCCCAGGGAAGTTAGTATGTAACGGGCGGATTAATGTTAACCCATAAGATAAAGTTTGTTTTTCCTAGTACAGCCAACTTTGATATTGTGGATCGGCGTCCTTCGTATCTTCGTAAAGCCAAACCATGCGATCGCAAAACCAAAGCTTGCCCAAATAGACCAATGCCGTACCAAATAGGGTTGGCCAGATTGCCAGAACCGCGACACCCCAAATTACAAATACCATACCAATGATAGCGATAATAATGAGAGGTAGGGTGGTGTAACGCGTCCAGACGCTCCAAGGATTAGCGTGATGTGCCCAAACCTCATCGTCCATAGCAAAAGAGCGTTCGGTGATTTTGAAAATATCCATCGTCTGTATACCTCAGTCTTGGTTGCTTACCACACCACTCTTTTTGGTGTCAAATATTAAAATTCAAATATATCCACACTCCCTTAAATGTTATGACTATAACCACCGCCAAACGCTTTACTATAACTGAATACGACCGTTTAGCAGAACTCGGATTCTTCAGTGAAGATGACCGAGTTGAGCTAATTAAAGGAGAAATTATCTACATGGTAGCCAAAGGAAAAGCACATTCAACTTTGAATAGACGGTTGATAAGAGAATTATCAATACTGCTTAGTACTCGTGCTACTTTACAAAGTCAAGATCCTGTGATTATATCCACAGATAGCGAACCTGAACCCGATGTAGCAATTCTCCAAAATCGCGCTGATGATTATCTCAGCACTCATCCCTGTCCATCTGATATTTTACTTTTAATTGAGATAGCTGATTTCTCTTTGAAATATGACCAAGAGGTTAAATTACCACTTTATGCAGAAGCAGGTATTGCTGATTACTGGATATTTAATTTAGTAGCAAATTATCTAGAATATTACAGCGAACCTTATCAAGATTTGCAAGGTAAATTTGGTTATCGCAAAAAGGTAATTTTTCTGCCCAATGAATCAGTTAATTTACCTTGTTTTCCTGATTTAGTTCTGGATTTATCTAAGGTTTTTCCCCAAAAGATGCAGTAGGATTGATGAAGTGAAAAGGAACGCGATCGCCAGCCTCACCCTCCCTTCACAACTAAACTTTCCATTGCCTGCTGCAAGTCTTTCGTCAAGTCAGCAACGGCTTGCCTAGCACCATGACGACTCGCTTTATAAACTGGGTAGCGTTCTGAAACCGATATCGGTTCACCTACAATTATTTTCGCTCGTTGCTTACCCAATAGTGGACGCTGAAATGGGTTGCCACCTTTAATCCGAGTTACCACATCCGATATCAACAAAGTTGTTTCGGCAAACCTTTCGGCAGTAGGTTTTTCGCGCACGTAACTACCTGTGACAGCAACTAAACTTTCTACTAACCGCATGTGCCACATTCGTAAATTCGCTTCTTCGGCAATGCGATCGCCTAACGCTCTTTCTAAAAGTGATAGTGCTTTAATATCTTTAAAATCTTCTCTAAAAATATAATTCCAGCCAGCCTGTTCTACTCGACGACAGCGGTCATTAAAATTTCCTTTAGGTTGCAAGTAAAAATACTGCTCTGCTACTTGTAAAACTACATCCAAAAGTACCTGTAAACGAGCACCTATTATCTCATTCACATCTTCGGTTTGTAGAGACGCGAAATTTCGCGTCTCTACAACTGGCAGTTTTTGATGATAAAACCGCGTATAAAACTGTTCCATTAAGGATAGCAAGCGTTCTGCCAAACGCAATAGGCGAGGATACAAGGACTCTTGTAGAGACGCGCCATGGCGCGTCTCTACAACTGGTAAACCACTATCGGCTTCTAATTCACTTAACAAATTAGCGATCGCACTCCAAGGAGATTCAACGTAACTATATTGAATTCCGATTGGTAAAATTAAAACCTGTTCATCTCGTCCAGCTTTGTGCAAGTCTTCAGCGCACCAAAAGCCAAATTGGGCGATCCCAGGTTCGAGTGGGTTAACAATCTCCGAAAGTCCGTTAGTGACACCTTCTGGTGCTGCGGCCATCGGGAAGCGTCCATTGGCAAACAAATCACGCGCCGATCGCAAACCCGTCCAGTCTGCCTTACCCCTTTGGATTGGTGTAGCACCCAAATTAGAAGCGATCCAGCCAACGTAAGCACCAGCCCACAAAGGAATGCCGCGATCGTAGATAAAATGGGCATGAATTGGACGCTGTAGCGATACTCCCTGCTGCCGTGCTACTCTTGGCACGAGTTGAGAAAACAAGTAGCCCAAGCAAAGCGGATCTGTAGCTTGAGGATGGCGAAATGCGATCAAAAAACGAATTTTTCCCTCTTGAAACTGACGATAGAGATCTACCAAAATATCTACGTTGTCTGCTTCAATTTGGCTAATCGCTGCTTTCCAATGTAACCAGCTGGGTAGCCCTAGCTGAATGACTTGTAAAACCAAGGGGTTAAACTTTGGTGAGATAAACTCCAGGGGTGGTTGTGCTTGATTCAGTAAATCAGGCAAGGTAATTTTCTCCAGAAGTGGCGAGTGAATATTTAGACTTTAACTAAGTTAGAGATTAGCAACACTGAAAAAGGGACGAACGATGCGACTGTCACAAATGTTATTTGTCACACTTCGGGACGATCCGGCCGATGCCGAAATTCCCAGCCATAAATTATTACTCCGTGCAGGTTATATTCGTCGCATCGGTAGCGGTATATACGCTTATCTCCCGCTGATGTGGCGGGTATTGCAAAAAGTCTCCCAGATTGTCCGGGAAGAAATGAACGCCACTGGTGCCCAAGAATGTCTCTTACCTCAATTACAGCCAGCGGATTTATGGCGCGAATCTGGCAGATGGGATACTTATACAAAAGCTGAGGGTATAATGTTTGCCCTCATCGATCGCCGCGAACAAGAATTAGCATTGGGCCCGACTCACGAGGAAGTCATCACCACGATCGCTCGTGATATGATTCGCTCCTACCGTCAACTGCCGTTGCACCTCTACCAAATTCAAACCAAGTTCCGCGATGAAATTCGTCCCCGCTTTGGTTTGATGCGCGGACGAGAATTCATTATGAAGGATGGCTACTCTTTCAATGCGGATGAAGAAAGCCTGAAAAAAACTTATCAGGATATGTACCAAGCCTACAGCAATATGCTGCGGCGCTCTGGTTTGGCTTTTCGTGCTGTCGAAGCTGATTCTGGTGCAATCGGCGGCTCTGGTTCGACAGAATTTATGGTACTGGCGGAAGCTGGTGAAGATGAAGTTCTCTACACCGAAGATGGACAATACGCCGCCAATGTGGAAAAAGCTGTATCTTTACCCGCTGATGCCGAACCTTCCTCGTTTACAACCTATGAAAAACGAGAGACTCCGGGAACCGAGACAATTGAAAAACTATGTGATTTCTTGAAATGTTCCCCCACCCAAGTTGTGAAAAACGTCCTCTACGAGGCAGTTTATGATAACGGCATAACAGTACTGGTACTGGTAAGTATTCGAGGCGATCAGGAAGTTAACGAAGTCAAGTTGCAAAATGAATTGACAAAACTAGCTTCACAATATGGTGCGAAGACGATTCTCAAGTTAGCAGTGCCAGATGCAGATGCACAGAAAAAATGGACAGCTAAATCTTTACCTTTGGGTTACATTGCGCCTGATATTGCAGATGATTACATTCAACGCCAGCAGGAAGAAAACCAATTCCATCCGAAGTTTTTGCGCTTGGTAGATAAAACCGCAGTTGATTTAAAAAACTTTGTGACGGGTGCGAATGAATCTGGCTATCACGTAGTTGGTGCCAATTGGGAGGAGCAATTTAGCTTACCAGAGTTAACAGTGGATATACGCAAAGCGAGACCAGGCGATCGCGCCATTCACAACCCAGAACAAACTTTAAAAAGTGCTCGTGGAATTGAAGTAGGTCATATCTTCCAGTTAGGTACGAAGTATTCCCAAGCGATGGGGGCAACTTACACCAACGAACAAGGTGAAGAAAAACCTTTAATCATGGGTTGTTATGGTGTGGGGGTTTCGCGACTGGCACAAGCAGCGGTAGAGCAATCCTACGATCAAGATGGGATTATTTGGCCTGTGGCGATCGCACCCTATCACGCTATTGTGACAATTCCTAACATTAACGACGCTCAACAAGTGGAAATCGCTGAAAAACTTTATACAGAACTCAACCAAGCCGGAATTGAAACCCTACTTGATGACCGCAACGAACGGGCAGGAGTAAAATTCAAAGATGCAGATTTGATCGGCATACCCTACAGAATTGTCACCGGACGAGCGATCGCTAATGGCAAAGTCGAAGTAGTTGAACGGCAAAGCCATAATTCTCAAGAAATTCCGATTACTGAAGTTGTATCTACTCTTAAAGGGTGGATCTCTCAAGCAACAGGGAATGGGAAATAGGGGATTGGGCATTGGGCATAGGTGAAAATAATGAATGCGATTGGGCTGAAAATTTCATAATTCATAATTCATGATTCATAATTTTTATGCCCCTTGCCCCTTGCCCTTTACCCCTTGCCTCCTGCCTTCTTCCTTCTAATTTCTACTTAAAATGGAATTTCTAACAATCCTCATATCTGGCTTGCTGGGTTTAGTCGTCCCTGTCGGACTAGTAATCGATCGGACTGCTGAAAATGCCATCCGCTCACAGTTTGCTGGAGTAGAACAACTACAAGTGCGAGTTGACAATGTTCCTAGCCATCAATTGCTGCAAGGTAAGGTAGAAAAAGTACAAATAGCAGGACGTTCTTTGCAATTAAAACAACAAGATCTCCGCATTGCAGTTTTAGAATTGGAAACCGATGAAATTGAATTTGACCCAAGTAGTATTAGGCAAAAATTACCTAAATTAAAACAACCGTTACAGGCTGGAGTGCGTTTAGTTTTAACCGAGCAAGATATCAACAAACTTTTACAGTCACCGGAATTTATCAATCGTTTGGGAAAGTTTAATCAAGGGGGTTCTTCCAAATCTCAATCTTCTATTCCTGCTAATTTAGTCAACCCTAAAGTAGAATTTTTAGCCAATAATCGTTTTTTTTTCCAAGTAGAATTACACAATCAAGAACAGGAAAAACCTCTGTTAGTCCAAGTTAATGCTGGATTGGGTATAGTTGGTGGTAGACAAGTTCAACTAATTGACCCAGTAGTGTCAATAGATGGAGTAGAGTTTCCACCTGATTTTATCAATTTTGTACTTAGTGATATAAATCAGCAATTGGATCTACGTAATTTGGAAGGTGACGGATTACAGATGCGAATTCTAAAATTGGAGATGAAACCAGGGAAATTAGAAATTGCGGCATTTTTAAGACTAGAGCCATCTTCTAAATTTTTAGAAACTCGTCGTTCTTAGGTAGCGTCGTTAGACAGACCTGTTTTCGCACAAATATTATTATTATTTCAGGCTTAAGGAAGGTTTATTGATATGAGTCAGCAACAAGGATCTAAACGGGTTTCTTCGGGTGTAATTGCAGCTATCTCAGCAGCAGTTTTGGTGATAGGAGGTGGGGTGGGTTGGTTAACTTGGAATTCCACCCAGAACTCAGTGCAACCAAACCGTGTTCAGCCTAGTAACCCACAAGTAGGGAATGAACAAACGGCTGAAATCTATTGGCTGCAAGATACTGGCACAAGTTTTAAGCTGGTTCCCCAATCAGTTCAAGTTCAAGCACAACGTAATCAGCCCAACCAATTTTTAGCAGCAGCATTCCAACGCTTGTTAGAAGGGCCAACAGAAGGAAGTGGTTCCAGCACAATTCCACAAGGAACAAAATTACTAGGTATAGAAGCTCAAGATAATAGTGTGCGTGTTAATTTATCTGGAGAATTTACCAGTGGCGGAGGAAGCGCTTCAATGCAAGGACGTCTAGGCCAGGTTGTCTATACTGCCACGAGTTTAAATCCCAATGCCCAGGTGTATATTAATGTAGATGGGAAACCCTTAGAAGTTTTGGGTGGCGAAGGTTTGGAATTGGAACAGCCACTCACACGTAAAAGCTTTAATGAAAATTTTCAACCTTAGTCATTAGCCATTAGTCATTAGTTGAAGAACAAATGACAAAGGACTAATGACTGTGATTCACGATTTACCATTCAACACACGAAAATTGCGGGCTTGTTGTTCTAATCTACTGGCAAGGCGATCGCAAACTCGGTTACATAATTCAAAAATCATGTCATCTTCCACCCGGTAGTAGGCGCAAGTCCCTTCGCTGCGGCGACTGAGAATTCCCGCTTGCCACATTACTTTTAAGTGCTTGGACACATTTGCTTGAGACGTCTGGGTTGCCTCTACCAATTCTTGCACGCATTTTTCTTCATCCCGCAATAAATGCAACAACCGCAGGCGCATCGGTTCACTCAACAGGCTGAAGTATTCAGCTACTTGTTGCACAACTTCTGGCGGTACAGGCAACGTTTGTTTCATCAGGATTGTCCCGGAAGAACTGAACTGAGAAATTTTAAAAATTTAGACATTAGTTATATAGATTAATACTTAATCTGGATTAATTCGCATCAAAGGTTGACCATATTCTACAGGTTCGCCATTTTGAACGAGAATTTCCATCACCTGCCCTGATACTTCGGCTTCGATTTCATTCATCAGCTTCATGGCTTCAATGATACACACTGTTTGACCACTACGGATGCGATCGCCCACTTCCACAAAAGACGGTTCACTCGGGGCTGGGGCGCGATAAAAGGTTCCCACCATTGGGGAGGTTACTTCTATAAATTTTTTGTGCTCAAGCGGTGAGGAAGTCACGCTTGAGTGTACCCCTGCGGCGATCGGGACTTCTACAGGGCGATCGACAGTGACTTCATGTCTGGGAGTAGATACTACTGGCGGCGCTATTGGTGGAAATGATGTCAATCCTGAACCAACGGCCGCACCGGATGTTTCTCCGGTTGTTGGTAATATTCCTGGAGTGGTGCTAACAGCTTTACGTACTGTGATTTCAAAATCGTCGCTTTTAAGCGTTACTTCTGTAATGTCTGTTTGTGCAATTGTTGTCAACAACTGGCGAATTTCATTAAAATCCAACGGCACAGCTTTGATTACCTCATAATTGAGAACGGATATTAGATACACCTATTGGTAAAGTTTCGGCAAAGTTCCGGTAAATTTAAATATTTAAGTGGGGCAGGGATGGAAATCCCCGGTTGGAATGGAAATCAAGATTTCCATCTTTGCTGAGTTAAAACTTACTCCCTGCCAAGATATGTATCATTACGGGTGTCAATGCGGATACGTTCCCCTTGGGTAATAAACAGAGGAACCATGACAACTGCGCCAGTTTCTAGCGTTGCAGGTTTACTACCACCCGTAGCAGTGTCACCTTTGACACCAGGATCTGTTTGCACCACTTCTAAGACAACAGAGTTGGGCAGTTCCACTTCTAGCACTTGGTCGCCCCAGCGAACGACGTTGGCTTCCATACCTTCTTTAAGGTATTTGACGCGATCGCCAATTTGAGCTGCACTTAATCTGCCTTCTTCGTAGGTTTCCATATCCATAAAGACGTATTCCTCACCGTCTTTATAGGTATGTTGCATGGTGCTTTTTTCTAGAGTAGCTTGCGGTACAGTTTCCCCCGCCCGGAATGTTCTTTCTACTGTGTTGCCAGTCTGGACATTTTTCAATTTTGTCCGCACAAACGCTGAGCCTTTTCCCGGCTTCACATGGAGGAATTCCACTACGCGCCACACAGATCCATCTAAAACAATTGAGACACCAGGTCGAAAGTCGTTACTGGAGATCATGAAGCTTTCAAAATTTGGAAGACAATCGGCATTTATTGTACCCCTCAAAAGGAGAAATTAGTCATTTGTCAAGAAAGAAGGCAGGAGGCATGGGGGCAAGGGGAAAGGGGAAAGGGGGATCGGGCAAAGAGCAAAGGGCATAAAAATTATGAATTATGAATTATGAATTATGAAATTTTCAGCATTCACCATTCATAATTCTCACCAATTCCCGATCCCCAATCCCCTATTCCCTATTCCCCACATTCGAGACTTACTATCTTTGATTGCAACTCGGTATCAGTTGGCAGAAAGCAAAGGGAGTAGGAATTTTCTCTTAATTTATTAAGAACAAACTTCATTAGCTTTTTGGTTGATAATAAGGACTATAAGAAAGACAAAGCCTAATAATGACTGCTCGTACGCATCAAATGACGCAATAAATAGCAGCTTAACTGTATCTTTAACTGCTGCGACTGAAAAACACAGCAGCCATGATAATTAAACCTAAAAGTGCCAATGGTACCCAAAGATTAGGAAGATCTTCAAAACTCATAAATAATAAAAAACATTTGTATATTGTGACTGCAAGTATTTTTCTCTGCTTTTTGCAACTATACCATCGATAGCAACTATAGTATTGACAATTTGGCTAATATATGTAAACAAAAAGTTCCAGTCAAATTTGGGAATAGCGTTTTTCCTAGCTTAAGATGGCTAATTATTGCTAGGGCAGTTCAGGGAATAAGCGATCGCACTTTTCAATATTTTTGTCTTCTATACTTTCAATCGCAGTCTTAATAACCGGATGACGGCTTTGGGAATATCACCCGAAGTGCAAAAACTGCTAGATAACCAACGTATCAAGCTAGCAGGTGCAGAAGTTCCTGCGGGTGTTGGTGTTGAAGTGAGTACAAAGTTAAAAAGTGCGATCGCCTTGGCATTTGTTGATAGCTTTCGCTTGATCGTGTTTATTGCTGTGGGGTTGGCATTGGCAAGCGCGATCGTTGCTTTTTTGATGATTGGGAAAAGTAAACAACAAATTCGTAGGGTGGGTTAGCGTAGCCTAATACCCCCTACGAAACCTGGTGTCTTTGTGCCTTGTGAAAAAATAATCAAGAAACTTCTTACTCAAAACAAGAAACTTCTCACTCAAAACAAGAAACTTCTAGCTTTACACTCCAACATCCAAGCTTAAAGCTGATTTTTTGGACAATCGAACATGTTACAAGGTGTCAGGTCAAAGAGATAATGCTTGTAATACAGCAGTGCTGAGAAGATGTCTGAAAAGTTCCTGGTAACAAATCAGGCGGTTGGAGATCCCCCTAAATCCCCCTTAAAAAGGGAGACTTTCAATTAAAATTGTTCCCCCTTTTTAAGGGGGGCTAGGGGGGATCAAAGCAAATATCTGATACTTCTCAGACTTCCTCTAAATGGGAGAAGCCACTATGACATCACAAGAAGCAGTGATATGGCTACAAGAACGCACGGCTTTAGGAATTCTCTCACCTGAACCCTTTAGTGCGATCGCCCAAGTTCTCGAAGAAAAAGTTTTGCCAGCAAACCACACTCTCGCTAGTGAAGGTACTCCTCCAGAAGCGCTTTATATTCTCCTGGAAGGTAAGCTCGAAAGTGAGTGCAGCAATAAAAATAACCCAAGTTTAGCTGTTGGTTTTCTCCCAGGAGCAGTCATTCACTTACAAGAAATACTGTTAGCGGAATTAGCTCAGCGTACAATTACGACTGTCACGGAATGTCGGTTGTGGATTGTACCTACCGCAAAATTTCGAGAAGTAATTGACAAATATCCCGAAATTGCTCAGGTTGTGTCCCGGATGCTGGCTCAAGAATTGGCACAGCTAACATCTGCTTTCAACTACGAGCAAGAACGCTCTTTGGCATTACGGCCGTATTTAGTTACCAAGGCAGCACGGGGAATTGTAGGGACAAGTCGCTACGCGGCGCGTCTGCGCGAACAAATTCGGGAAGCTGCTAGCGATCGCAAGTCAGTATTGATTTTTGGCGAACCAGGGTTAGGAAAAGACAATATTGCTGCTCTGATTCATTTTGGTTCCAAACAGCGACGCGAACCGATTATCAAAATTAACTGCGGTATTCTCCAAACGAGTGGTGCAGAATTGTTTGGGCGTGCTGGCGGCAAACCCGGACTTTTGGAATGGTTGGGGGAAGGTACTCTCGTTCTCAACAATATCCAAGAAATCCCACCAGAGTTGTTGCCGCAAGTAAAAAAATTACTACAAGACAATACGTATATTCCTGTCACTCGTTCTGGAGAAACACCCGCTGAACCCCGCACCAGTCGCGCTCGCATTATGATAGTTGCGGAAAAAGCTCAGCCGCAAATTGAACGCTGTGTTGGTCGGATCATCAAAGTACCACCGCTACGGGTGCGGAAAGCTGACATTCAAGCCCAGGTCGAATATTACATCAGTCTCTACACTCGCTCTAGAGGTATTGCCAAACCGCGAATAACTCCAGAAGCTTTACGCCGCTTGCAGTCCTATGATTTCCCCGGCAATTTGAAAGAGTTGCAAAATTTGGTGGAACGGGCAATTGTGCAAGCGGGAGAGGCGAAGGAGTTAACAGAAGAAATTTTCTGGTCGGCGGAAACTAAGAAAAAGCGATTTCGGGTGAATCTTTTGAACGCCTATCCTCGTTTGCGGAAGTTTCTTCGCAGTCCGTGGTGGCCCGATCGCATTAATTATGGTTTTACTGTTGCTGGTTTTGCTTTGATTGTGGCGGTGTTATTTATCGGGCCGCAAACACGCGATCGCAATTTTGCTTTAAATATGTTTTGGGCTTGGTGGTGGCCTGTATTTCTTTTCCTGTTCCCCTTTCTCGGTCGGATCTGGTGTGCTGTTTGTCCTTTTATGATTTACGGGGAAATCACGCAAAAGTTATCAACATGGTTGTTTCCCAGAAAACTAAAGCGCTGGCCCCGAGAAGAAGCGGAAAAATGGGGCGGATGGTTTTTGTTTGGGTTATTTACCCTAATTTTCCTGTGGGAAGAACTTTGGCATTTAGAAAATACAGCTTATCTTTCTGCTTGTTTGTTGTTGCTAATTACCGCTGGGGCAATGATTTTTTCTGCCATTTTTGAGCGGCGGTTTTGGTGTCGGTATCTGTGTCCCATTGGTGGAATGAATGGTTTATTTGCCAAACTCTCAATGACGGAACTCCGGGCGCAACAGGGTATTTGTTCTGCGACTTGCACCACCTATCAGTGCTACAAAGGCGGGCCGCAAAAAGGCGAAGGGATGGAAACTAACGGATGTCCGTTGTATTCTCACCCCGCACAGTTGGAAGACAACAGAGACTGCGTACTCTGTATGACTTGTTTGAAAGCCTGTCCTCATCGTTCTGTCGAGTTTAATTTACGTCCTCCTGGTGTAGAACTATGGACAACTCACGTACCCCACAGTTATGAAATTGCCCTGTTATTTTTACTGTTGGGTGGAGTATATTTGCATCGCTTGGCGGAGTTGCAAACTTGGCTGGGATTGCAAATAGATTTAACCCAGTTTGTACCTCATTTGGGATTATCACTGCTAGCTTTGCTGGTTCCAGTGGCTGTTACGTTCATTGCATACGGGTTAATACAAATTTTTTGCCGATTCGATGGCTATATCAGAAAGTTACGAACCACAAAGGACGCAAAGGACACAAAGAATTCCTCTGCGTCCTCTGCGGTTAAAATCCCAAATCGCATCAAGCCGCGACCTTTTGTAGAGCTTGCCTATGGGTACTTACCTTTGGTACTGGGAAGTAACTTAGCTCATTATCTGCGCTTGGGTTTGGGAGAAGGAGGACGGATTTTACCAGTATTTTTTGCTACCTTTGGTTTGAATGGCGAACAATTACCTGTATTGGTGGCTCATCCAGCTGTGATTGCTTTTTTACAGGGAACAACGTTAATTTTTTCAGTTTTGTTATCGATAGTACTAACGCAAAAAATTGCTCGGCAACCACTAAGGATACTGCTGTGGCAACACCTTGCAGCTATAGGATTAGGAGCAAGTATGTGGCAGATTATTGTGTCTGGCTAATAACTATTTGACAACCTCGGTGGTACACCTATTCAAAAAGCGCGGGCAGAAGGAAAAGTCAGTACTGTCGCCACTTGGCTTTACACCCATTTACCTTTAGTAATCAGTATTGCTGGTGCTGGAGTTGGTGTAGAAGAAGTATTATTGAGCGAGCAAACAGTAGCATTATCAGATGCTGGGCGATGGCTGCTCTGTGGTTCTATAGCTTTATGCTACCTAGCTTTAGGTATTCTCCATCGGCTTGGCGTTATCCGCTATTGCAAAATTCGTTCTAAGTATCGGGTTGGGACGACAGTAGCTGTAATTGCGATCGCTATATTCGGCAAAGATTTGTTACCTGTTGCAGTCATTGGTTTTGTCGCCGTTACCTGCGTTATACAGGTTGTACAAGATTTATATCAGAGTCGTCCCACTACTCGCTTGGTCGATCCAGAAATTTAAGTACCTTTTTTGACATACTCACTGCCCTTGAAGGGCAGTGATTCTTGACGGCTCACAGCAACTAGCTAGCGAAGTAGTCTTATGGTCGCTCCCCGTCCGTTTAAGGTCGTGCCGATGCCCCATGCCG
>NZ_JACAEU010000100.1:0-27062 GCF_013388695.1 Fischerella sp. | reverse complement strand
ATTTTTGAAAAGATACGTAGGGGAGGCAAAAAGGGGTGTGGATTTTCCTCCCCCTTTATTGCCGTTGCGTTACGCCAAAGGCTAACGCACCATTCTATGTTTTTGGTGCCGTACTCTCGCCGATAAAACACCCTATCTGTACTTAGATTTTTTCAATAATCAAACCGGATTCCTATACTTATTTTTGTCTAGCTATTTAGTTTATTGATAGTTATTTTTTATACTAATACAATATGTATGTAAACTTATCATAATATTAAATTAAGTATTACTCAGATTTATATTTCGTTATTTCGCCAGCTGATTAAGTATCTTATACTAAAGTGACGTTATCCCAAAAGTTGATGCTCGATTTCAACACCTTAGCGGAGTTTTCCCGCGCCAACTGCATCAGTATTTGTACATTTCTCGTACCAGCAAACTTGGTTGCCACGCTGTTGACGATTACTTTTGCTGTACTCCGTTGCCCACCACAGCAAGTGTGGCCAGCTTCCGGAGCAGCCTGCATGTTTGCTTTAATGATGGTACTGCACGTTTATACTTGGTTCATGATTGGTGTAGTCATGGTTCCCACTTACGTTTTGTTGTCGCTAGCGATTACCTGTTTGATTGGTAATTTGGGAGCAATTTTGTTTCATACACGCCATTTTCCCACGCCAAGTTTTGGCAAATAGAAATTTTGAGCGCTGAAATTTCAAGAGTGTGATTACACGAACAAAGTCCGCAAATGCAGGCTTTAGGGTTATCAAGTATGGTATTTTGAGGCAATAGTAAATGGCGATCGCGCTTGTGGTAGAGGAGGGCGATCGCTCATTACCACACTACATAGTCATAAATTGTTAATTCGCATATCTCCGCCACTGCCAAAGTGCTACAATCAGCTCTGATGCTAGGGGTGCCTGCATACAGGCTGAGATTAGACCCTTAGAACCTGAATCCGGGTAATACCGGCGAAGGGAAGCTGTTTATAGAGGTAAAGTAAATATGCGAACAGAATGGGTCGCCAAGCGGCGTGGGCTGAGCAATGTTACTCAAATGTACTATGCTCGTCAGGGTATCATTACCGAAGAAATGCACTACGTCGCCCAGCGGGAAAACCTCCCCGTCGAGCTAATCAGAGATGAGGTAGCGCGGGGACGGATGATTATTCCTGCGAATATCAATCACACAAACTTAGAGCCAATGTGTATTGGCATTGCCTCTAAGTGTAAAGTAAATGCCAACATTGGTGCTTCTCCCAACTCTTCTGATATCAATGAAGAACTGGAAAAGCTAAGACTGGCAGTAAAATACGGTGCTGATACCGTCATGGATTTATCTACTGGCGGCGGTAATTTAGATGAAATTCGCACCGCGATTATCAAAGCTTCACCCGTTCCCATTGGCACAGTGCCAGTCTACCAAGCTTTAGAAAGCGTTCATGGTAGGGTTGAAAACCTCAGTCCCAATGATTTTCTCCACGTGATTGAGAAACACGCCCAGCAAGGGGTAGATTACATGACTATCCACGCCGGGATTTTGATTGAACATTTGCCCTTGGTGAGAAACCGCCTGACTGGTATCGTCTCTCGCGGCGGTGGCATTCTCGCAAAGTGGATGCTGCATCACCACAAACAAAACCCACTTTACACTCACTTCCGGGACATCATCGAAATTTTCAAGAAATATGATATCTCATTTAGCTTAGGTGACTCGCTACGTCCTGGTTGTACCCATGATGCATCTGATGAAGCGCAGTTAGCCGAACTCAAAACCCTCGGACAATTGACCCGCAAAGCTTGGGAGCATGACGTACAGGTGATGGTCGAAGGTCCCGGACACGTCCCAATGGATCAAATTGAGTTTAACGTTAAAAAGCAGATGGAAGAGTGTTCAGAAGCACCTTTCTATGTTCTGGGGCCATTAGTCACAGACATCGCTCCCGGTTATGACCATATCACCTCTGCTATTGGTGCGGCTATGGCGGGATGGTACGGTACTGCTATGCTGTGCTACGTGACACCCAAGGAACATCTAGGTCTTCCCAATCCTGAAGATGTGCGAAACGGGTTGATTGCCTACAAGATTGCGGCTCATGCGGCGGATATCGCCAGACACCGCCCAGGGGCAAGAGACAGAGACGACGAACTCTCCCGCGCTCGTTACAACTTCGACTGGAACCGTCAGTTTGAATTGGCGCTTGATCCCGACAGAGCTAGAGAATACCATGACGAAACCTTGCCAGCAGACATTTACAAAACTGCTGAGTTTTGCTCAATGTGCGGACCCAAGTTCTGTCCGATGCAAACCAAAGTGGATGCAGACGCGCTAACAGAACTAGAGAAGTTTTTGGCAAAAGAGACTGTCACTCAAAGTTAACAGTCTTTTAAACGCAAAGTAACGCAGAGGTAAACGCAAAGGAACGCAGAGGACTTCTTTGCGTTCCTCTGCGTTTTTAATAAAAGCTCACTTCATCTGCCGATACCGTTCTTGAATCTCCTCAATCGTCAACACTGCCTGAAATTTCAACCCTACTGACTCATAAAACTCTGCTCCGCCCTGCTTGCGATCTACCAGAGAAATTACTTGATTAACAGTATAAGTTGCTGCTCTCAGGCGTTCAACTGCTTTCATCGCAGATTGTCCGGTAGTGACAACATCTTCCAAAACGACCACGTTTGCACCTTCTGGCAAATTGGGACCTTCTATGTACGCCCTCGTCCCATGCCCTTTAGCTTCTTTGCGAATAATCAGCGCTGGTATCGGGCGGTGTTCGTAGGCAGAAACCACAGTCACTGCCGTAACAATCGGATCTGCGCCCAGTGTTAAACCAGCCACTGCTTGAGTATCTGGTGGTAATAGCGATAAGAGAATACGACCAATTGCCAAAGCACCTTGGGGATGGAGCGTTACCTCTTTACCATTGATGTAATAGGAACTACGTTGTCCGGAAGAGAGAACAAAATCACCCTCTTGATATGCCAGTTGACAAAATAAATCTAGTAATTTGTTACGCAGAACTGTCAGATCGCTACTATCTGCCCAAAAATCAGACTGGGTAAGGCTTTCGGCTTGATAAGTCATCACAAGAGATTAAAAATTGTGCTAAACCAAAGGTTGAACTCCTAAGTAACAGGGCGTAAAAAACATAACTATGAGGTTTGTGAGTGGTTAGTAGATAGTAGTTAGTAGTTTGACTATTAACCACTAACCACTAACTACTAACAGCCACCATGAGAAATATGTTTATTCATTCCCACCTACTTAAGAGTTCTGAAAATAAGGATAAGTTAAGATTCGCGCAAACACAGAGGAGCTATAAAAATGACTTTTAAGTTCAAAGCCTTGGGTGGTTTATTAGTGATTTTTGCTACTGCTATTGCTTTTCCAGCAGTAGCAAAAGAGGAGATGCAGACACCTAATTATGAATATGAAACAGCGAATGAAGTATTTGAGCGAGCTTATTTTAAAAATGACCCTAATTTCTTTGGCAATACCACTACCAAGAGCAATATAAACTTCTTAGTGGGGCCTGGTTCGTTGTCCCGGAGTTCCTTTCCAGAAAAGCAGATTGCGCGAGATGCTGAACTGGTTAATCTTGTTTATCGGGATACTCTCTATCAGCAAGTTAGTAACGATCCTTACCTTCGCACTCCAGATTTACCCAATCCTTACAACACTTCGCTGTTAATGTCTCCCGGTTTGAATGCTAGCAAGCTGAAAGTCGGAACTGAGTTCCGATTTGAGCAAATGCCTCCTCGGTAAAATCCTACTATAAAGAGAAAGAGTCAATAGTCAACTGTTTATTTACCATTGACTATTGACTATGTACCAATACGGTTCAGTTAAGGATTTTTGGTACAAAAAATTGGTCTGTAGAGACGCGAAATTTCGCGTCTCTACGAACATGAAAATTTTAATTCTATGATTAAGTAATCCAGGGTACAGGAGTTGAACCTGTCTAAGGCGAATTATGAGTTCGCTGCCTCAACCGCTCGGCCAACCCTGGTCATGTCTGATAAATTTTAGCATAATTATACTACTTGTGTGCGATCGCCATTAGCCGATCGGGTTTTTATACTACATTATTCGATTCTGCAATAGTGCAGACTAAGATTAATAAAGTTCCCTTAAGGATGAAGCTCAGCAGCTTCAATACTTTGAGATAGACCAGCATTTTTCTGCCATAGCTTGTCAGCAATGAAACTAAATTCTACTGTACTTTTAACTTTGACTTTGTTAACCCTGATGTTAGGAGCTGGTTCTGTAAGTGCGATTTTGGGATTTGATATAGGCAGTAAAGCACTAAAAGGTGTAACTGCACCAGATGCTCGTCCGACTAGCAAGTTTACCAGCCCTAAGACAGGTAATTCACAACATGGAGGATTAACGCTCTTAAAAGAGGAAGAAATCCTGAAAATTGTCAAGGCACGGATTGAGGGCAAGACCAAAGCTGCTAAATCAGAAAATACAGAGGAAGAGGACGAGGAGGCTACTAACAAAAAGGAGAAGCCAGAGGAAAAGCCCCAAGAAGAGGTTGAAGAAAAACCCCAGGAAGGATTTCCAGTTAATGCTGAAAGTGATGGTGTGAGTCTGTCGGTACAATCTGCTCGCTATTCTGGCGGTGCTTTGCAACTGCGCGTGAAAATGCAGAATAAAGGTAAAGATTCTGTGCGCTTCCTCTATAGTTTTTTGGATGTCACAGATGATAAAGGGCGAACCCTCAGTGCCAGTACAGACGGCTTGCCATCAGAATTGCCTAACAATGCACCACCATTTTCTGGTACTGTAAGTATTCCTACAGCTTTGCTTGATGATGTCAAAAGTATCTCACTTTCTCTGACAGATTATCCTGCTCAAAAACTGAAGTTAGAAGTGTCAGATATTCCTGTAGAAAGGTAACTGGGAACTGGGGACTAGGGACTGGGGATTAGGTATTAGTAAATAAGAAAAATCTTCTCCCAATCCCCAATCCCCAATACCCAATACCCAAATGGGAGCGTTTACACGAGCTTTGGCAGTGATAAGTTTTCCTGGCTTGAGTTGGACTGATGTAGGGCTGCGATTGTTGTCAGTACTACTGCTGATTGCTATCAATGCTTTTTTTGTTACGGCCGAGTTTTCGATGGTAACAGTACGGCGATCGCGCATTCACCAGTTAGTTGAGGCTGGTGACATTCAGGCGGTAGCAGTTGAGGTTTTGCAGCACAGTATTGACCGATTGTTGTCTACAACTCAATTAGGGATTACCCTTTCGAGTTTGGCACTGGGGTGGATTGGAGAAAGTACAATTGTCGTTTTAGTGCGATCGTGGCTCCTATCCTGGCCCTTACCTAGTAGGATGAGTACCTTTCTCGCCCATTCTCTATCAATCCCGATCGCCTTTTTTTTGATTGCTTATCTGCAAATTGTCTTGGGTGAATTGTGTCCTAAATCGGTAGCTATGCTGTACTCAGAACAACTAGCACGGTTTTTAGGGCCTTTTGTTAGAGCGATCGTCCGATTTTTTAAACCTTTTATTTGGATTCTCAACCAATCTACCCGCTGTCTGTTACGGCTATTTGGCATTGAATATACAGGTCAGAGTTGGAGACCACCCGTTACTCCTGAGGAACTGCAACTAATTATCTCTACAGAACACGAATCTACTGGTTTGCAAGCTGAAGAACGAGAACTGCTCAAAAATGTTTTTGAGTTTGGGGATGTAACCGCACAAGCAGTCATGGTTCCCCGCACAAACATAGTAGTGCTGCCTAACGATGCTACCTTACAAACTTTTCTCGAACAAATGGCAGCAACAGGTCATTCTTGCTTCCCTATTGTCGGAGAATCTTTAGATGATATTCGTGGCATTGTTTACTTTCAAGACTTAGCAAAACCTTTAGCTACGGGCAAGTTGATTTTAGAAGCACAGATCCAAGCGTGGATGCGTTCAATACGATTTGTGCCGGAAAATACGCCCTTAAATGAACTATTGCCCATGATGCAGCAAGAAAAGCTAGGAATGGTAGTAGTTGTGGATGAATTTGGTGGAACGGTAGGACTGGTTACTATTGAAGATGTCATTGCTCAAATTATTGGTGACATAGGCGCAACAGAAACTACTGACGAATTGTTGATCGATTTGGTTGATGAGCAAACATTCTTAGTGCAAGCGCAGATCAACTTGGAAGACCTTAACGAAGTGTTACGTCTCAATTTACCTTTGCGGAAGGAATACCAAACACTAGCAGGCTTTTTGCTGTATCAATTGCAGAAAGTTCCTTCCCTTGGTGAAACCTTACGCTATCAAAATCTGGAATTCACTGTTATGTCGATTAAAGGGCCTAGGTTGCATCAAATTCAGGTACGACGCTTGGAGGGGTGATGGGGTGAATCTTTTTCAAGTGTCTCCCCATCTTCCCACCTCCCCATCTCTTACTGAGCATAAGGCAACGGATCTTTAAGCCCCAACTCAGCAAAAGCTGCAAGACGCAATTGACAAGCATCGCAGACACCGCACGCAACATCACCACCAGCGTAGCAAGACCAAGTAAATTGCCAAGGTACTCCCAACTTGTTACCCAATTGGATAATTTCGGTTTTTTTCAGGTTGATTAGGGGTGTAACAATTTTAATAGGCTTGCCTTCACGTCCTTGTTTTGTTCCCAAACGAAAAACTTCCTGCATCGCTTGGATATAGTCAGGACGACAATCAGGATATCCAGAGTAATCTAAGGCGTTAACACCTATGTAAACACGTTCAGCGGCAATGGTTTCAGCATAACCAAGGGCAAAGCTTAAAAAGATGGTATTTCGCGCCGGAACATAGGTTACAGGTATATTTTGCGACATTTCTTTGACGGAGCGCCCTTGGGGTAAATCAATTGCATCGTCAGTGAGTGCTGAACCACCCCATAGCCGCAAGTCAAATGTTACTACTTGATTTTGGACTACGCCTGCTTTTTGTGCGATCGCCAAGGCTGACTGTAACTCTCGTCGATGTCGTTGCTGATAATCAAAGAAAATGGTGTAACACTCACAACCATCTGCTAGTGCTTGGTAGAGAACTGTGGAAGAGTCTAATCCACCAGACAATAAAATTACAGCTTTCATCTTTACTAAGGGTGTAGGGGTATGGTGTATAGGGATGTAGGGAAACCCTTACTCCCTTAAACCCATTTTTAAGTAACAAGCAAGAATAATTGTTGACTTTCTTGCTGAGTTGATTGCAAGCGGCTGCTATTCCAACAAAACGCTTTTGCCGAAAAACCTTTCAGTGGTTGGTAACTTAACAGACAAAAAAATTATTTATTTTTACTTGTATTAATTGGATAATTATACCGCTAATAAATTTCCTCAATAACACTAGGGAATATATACAATTATCATACTTATTTTGGGAGGTAAAAAATAGGACAAAAAAGTTTTTATGTAAAGTGTCTAAAGCAACATCAATTTTTACCGATCGTACAAAACACAGCCAGATGGTGGGAACTCATAACAAACTTTGAAATTCTTCATAAATAGAACCTCTATGTTACCATCTGGATGGTTTTAGACGACTCGTCAGTGGCAGTTTGAGTATCAAAGCCAACGACCGTAGCGTCTCTAAATTTGGTGGTTGAGGAGAGAATGAGAGTGCAAGATAGCAGCATGTCAGCAGGAGAACAGAACGGACACGGACACCGCACCCAACCCCATCCGATCCGCATAGGCGTGATCGGTGTGGGTAATATGGGACAACATCATGCCCGTGTCCTGAGTTCGATGAAAGACGTTGAACTGGTCGGTGTTGCAGATATAAATGTCGAGCGAGGTTTAGAAACCGCCAGCAGATATAAGGTGCGTTTTTTTGAGGATTACTGTGACCTGCTGCCCCATGTGGAAGCGGTTTGCGTTGCCGTTCCTACGCGCCTGCATTATGCAGTCGGGATTAATTGTTTATTGGCAGGAATTCATGTTTTGATTGAAAAGCCGATTGCTGCCAGTATTTCTGAGGCAGAATCGCTAGTAAATGCAGCAGCCGAGTCTGGGTGTATTTTACAAGTAGGTCACATTGAACGCTTCAGCCCAGCCTTTCAAGAATTAAACAAGGTGCTAAAGACTGAGGAATTGCTGGCGCTAGAAGCTCACCGGATGAGTCCCTACTCAAATCGTGCTAACGATGTCTCTGTTGTCTTGGACTTAATGATTCATGACATTGACTTACTGTTGGAATTAGCCGCTTCGCCAGTGGTCAAGTTAACAGCTAGTGGCAATCGTACTTTAGATTCTGGTTATTTAGATTACGTGAGTGCGACTTTGGGATTTGCCAATGGCATTGTTGCCACGCTGACTTCTAGCAAAGTCACTCATCGCAAAATCCGCAGTATAGTCGCCCATTGTAAAAACTCATATACAGAGGCAGATTTTCTCAAGAATGAAATTTTGATTCACCGACATACCACTGCCAACTCTATGACGGATTATCGGCAAGTACTTTACAGGCAGGATGGTGTAATTGAAAAAGTCTATACTACTAACACTGATAAGTTAGGAGCAGAATTGGAACATTTTGTCAACTGCGTGCGCGGCGGCAATCAACCTTCGGTTGGCGGCGAACAAGCGCTTAAAGCTCTAAGATTAGCAAGTTTAATTGAACAGATGGCGCTAGAAGAACGAGTTTGGAATCCCTTGGATTGGGAATCTGAACCGAGAATGCAACCTTTGACACCCACTGTATAAAAAGAGTGGGAGAGTGAGAGATTGGGAGAGTGGGAGAAGTCAGTAATTACTGTTTCCCTCTCTCCCTTTCTTTATAGATTTGTTGGTTGTTGGTAGTTGGTGGTTGCTTGGAACAAACAACCAACAACAACCAACCTTTTTAACAAAAAGACTTCTGTCGCAGTTTTTAGGAATCAACTTCATGACCGATTGGATCAAGACTACTATCGAATCCCTAGGCTATGTGGGAATCGCTCTGCTGATGTTCCTAGAGAACCTCTTTCCTCCTATCCCTTCAGAATTGATTATGCCACTGGCAGGATATACAGCAAATATACCAGGGGCAAAGCTCAATGTCTTTGGTGTATTTTTTGCAGGGCTGTTGGGTTCCGTACTGGGCGCAATCATCTGGTATTACCCTGGTAAATTGTTTGGCGAAATTCGCTTGCAAGCCTGGGCTGATAGATACGGCAAGTGGTTGGGTATATCTAGCAAAGATATTATCAAGTCCAAGCACTGGTTCGATAAACAAGGTAAAAAAGCTGTGCTGATTGGTCGCCTTGTGCCAGGAATACGTACCTTGATATCCGTTCCCGCAGGCATCTGCGATATGTCTTTACCATCTTTTATATTTTATACAACCGTGGGTAGCGCTTGCTGGGTAGGTTTGCTAACATACTCAGGATACGTGTTGGGTAGTCAATATGAACTTGTGGACAAGTACCTTGCTCCTGTATCAAAAATTGTGCTTGGGGGTATACTTTTGGTATTTCTTGCCTTGGTATTACAACGGAAGCGCAAACCCAGGAGAAGATAAAAAACTTGCCCTCAATTAAAATCTACAAAAAAAGGCTTTTTGGTGTAAAAAGTGGCGTTACTCATGACAAAACGCTACCAATGTCTTACTATTTGGCTTTCACCAGCACAGCCTTGGCAAACTAGCTCACACTCACAGGTTCAGTAATTTTTGGCATGTTTTCAGCTATGTGTGAACGCTACCAAGAATTTCTGATACACGCACGCATTTATGTAAGATGAGCATGGTAACTTTTTGAATTTAAGTAAGTACTAGGAGCTTTCATGACAGACCAACCTTCCGCAGCCACCCCTATGAATGCCGCTGCCATACCCATGAATAGGGTATCGGCTTCTACTCCGATTAATGCTACTCCCATACCAACAAGCAACAGCACTAGTAAAAAAATTCTCAGTGTTGATTTAGGTAGAACTTCCACAAAAGCTGGTGTTACTCGCGAGCCAGGAAATGTGATTTTTGTCTCTGCCAACGTTAAGGAAATGTCAATGGAACAAGTGCGGGGTGGCGTTTTTGAAGCCCGCGCCACAGATCCCTTAATGGATCTGTGGTTGGAGTATCAAGGCAGTGGCTATGCTGTAGGTCAACTGGCGGCAGATTTTGGTGCTAATTTGGGAGTAGGTCAATCTAAAGTTGAAGACGCACTGATAAAAACCTTGGCTTGTGCTGGTTACTTTAAGCTGAAAGATGATATTTCAGTTGTTTTGGGTCTGCCGTATCTTTCTCAAGAACAGTTTGAAAAGGAAAAAGCCCAATTAATCAGCCAATTGAGTGGCCCTCATGTAATGAACTTTCGCGGCGAACCTGTCTCGCTGAACATCAACAAAGTTTGGGTAATGCCAGAAGGCTATGGCAGTCTGTTGTGGTGTGAAGCCCAACCCAAAAAAGGTGCTGCAATGCCCGATTTTACTAAAGTATCTGTGGCAATTGTTGATATTGGACACCAAACAATCGATTGCTTGATGGTGGATAACTTCCGCTTCGCCCGAGGTGCTTCTAAGAGCGAAGACTTTGGCATGAGCAAGTTTTATGAACTAGTAGCCGCTGAAATTGAGAGCGCTGATAGCCAATCTCTGGCTTTGATTGCTGCTGTGAATCGACCCAAGGGCGATCGCTTCTACCGTCCCAGAGGTGCTGGTAAGCCTACCAATCTCGATGATTTCCTCCCCAATTTGATAGAGATGTTTTCGCGTGAAATTTGCAGCCGTGTGCTAGCATGGCTACCAGAGCGCGTCACCGATGTGATTCTCACTGGTGGCGGTGGGGAATTTTTCTGGGAAGACGTTCAACGTCTCTTGAAAGAAGCAAAGATTAATGCCCACTTAGCTTCGCCATCTCGACAAGCTAATGCTCTAGGTCAGTACATTTATGCAGAGGCACAGCTATCCTCCAATCGCTCTTCTAGGGCTTAAAAATAATGTTCCAATGGTCAAAAAAGGTAGTGAAATCGGTTACGTTCAATCCAGGGGTGGCGGACGAAAGTTTGTTAGCGCTTGTCGAAAGCCATTTGGAAAAAGACCCAAACAAAACTTTCAGCGACCTCTGTAAAGAAGCCTTGTGGCAATCTTTATGCGTACCGGAATCCGTACGACCAAGCCCGCCGCCTACTCCGCAACCAACACCGACACTAGGAGTAGAACCACAAATCGCTGAACTATACAGGCAATTGGCTGACCTTGAGGAACGTTTTTTCGCCAAGGAATCTAATCGATTGGAGATGATGGAACGCCATCTGACGCAACTTAGCCAACAAGTGGCACAGTTGGCGATCGTGGTTAATCAAGCACAAGTCATTCAGTCACCGACACAATCAGCACCAGCACTAGAAGTAGTAAATCAAACTATTACCACTTCTGCTGCTGTCACTCCTCCCCAAGAAGTTGATCCCGTAATTAGTCGCCTGAGTCAGTTTCTGGATGATTTCTAGAAAAAATCAGGGTGTTAAATCATTGTGATAATATATACCTCCTTGATAGAAAATTCTATTAGGGAGGTTCAATATTTAAGTCAATAGTCAATAGTCATTAGTTAGTGGTTAGTGGTTAGTGGTTAGTGGTTAGTGGTTAATAATTATTCCCCCACAGCCCCCAACCCCAGAGGGGGCCCCTAGCCCCCACTCTCCCACTCTCTTATTCCCTATTCTTAATTTTCCAGACACTGGGGAACACTCTAACTTGATTATCAGTCACCATACGGGAGCGTTTGCTCGCAATACTTTTTATACTTAAATCTTTTGTTACTGGGTGCCCTGTGTAAATGTTACAATCCTCCTAAACGGAAGTAGGGATACCTCGATGCCAGTTGCAGCTAAATCAATCAAATTTGGTACAGATGGCTGGCGCGGCGTGATTGGCGACGACTTCACTTTTGAACGTCTCGCGTTGGTCGCGCCAATTGCCGCAAAAGTGCTATTTAATACATATGGAACAAAAGTCGGCAACCGGACAATTGTAGTCGGTTACGATCGCCGTTTTATGGCAGAAGATTTTGCTCAGAAAGTAGCTGATGTTGTTTCCGCTGTTGGGTTTGATGTACTGTTTAGCGAAACCTATGCGCCAACTCCAGCTTTTAGTTGGGCAGCCAAGCAACACAACGCTTTGGGAGCATTGGTAATCACTGCCAGTCACAATCCAGGTCAATATTTGGGATTAAAAGTTAAGAGTGCGTATGGTGGTTCCGTACCACCAGAAGTTACCAAAGAGATAGAATCACTTTTGGAGGAGGAAGTGCCACCTGCTCCGACTCCAGGCAAGATATACAAATTTAACCCGTGGGAAAGTTATTGTCAAGAACTAGAAAGTAAAGTCAATATTGCTAAAATTCGCGAAGCAATAACCTCTAACAAACTGACGGTATTTGCTGATGTGATGCATGGTGCAGCGGCTGGTGGACTGGCGATGCTGCTTGGCAATGAAGTCAGAGAGATTAATAGCGATCGCGATCCTACTTTTGAAGGCGGTGCACCAGAACCATTACCGAAATACCTTTCCCGTCTGTTTGGGGTGATGAAGACACACCGAGAAAAACATCCCACAGGTTTAACGGTGGGATTGGTTTTTGATGGTGACTGCGATCGCGTTGCAGCTGTGGATAGTGCAGGTAACTTCCTGAGTTCGCAAATTTTGATCCCAATCTTAATCGACCACCTGACCCTACGGCGAGGCTTTAGCGGAGAAATTGTCAAAACTGTCAGTGGTTCTGACTTAATTCCCCGCGTTGCTGCATTACACAAACTCTCAGTATTTGAGACACCAGTTGGTTATAAGTACATCGCTGATAGAATGCTAGCAAGCCAAGTGTTGCTGGGTGGTGAAGAGTCGGGAGGAATTGGTTATGGTAGCCATATTCCCGAACGAGATGCACTCTTATCGGCATTATACGTACTAGAAGCGATCATTGAATCAGGTCTGGATTTAAGTGATTATTACCGCTGTCTGCAAGAACAAACTGACTTCACTTCTGCATACGATCGCATCGATTTACCCCTAGCAAGTATGGAAGTGCGGGGTCGCCTTTTGGAACAATTACAAAAGGAACCACTAAAGGAAATTTCAAGACAAGCAGTAATTGATTGCCAAACAATAGACGGTTATAAATTCCGCCTTGCAGATCAAAGCTGGTTAATGATTCGTTTTAGTGGTACTGAACCCGTTTTGCGCCTCTACTGTGAAGCCCCCACACTCCAACAGGTGCATGAAACTTTGGCTTGGGCGAAGCAGTGGGCAGAATAATATTAGGTATTAGTCCAGAGTCAAGAGTCCAAAGTCCAGTGTAAAAATCTTGACTCTTGACTTTTGACTTTTGACTTTTGACTCTTAAACAATGACTAAATTACTCGTAGTAGCCACAGGAAATCCAGGTAAATTGCGGGAAATGCAAGCTTACCTATCTGATTCTGGTTGGGAATTAACCCTCAAACCTGAAGACTTGGACATTGAGGAAACAGGCGATACCTTTGCTGCTAATGCCTGTCTCAAAGCATCCCAAGTTGCCAAAGCCACAGGTAACTGGGCGATCGCAGATGATTCCGGTTTACAAGTAAATGCCCTCAATGGCGCACCAGGAGTGTACTCTGCACGTTACGGCAAAACCGATGCCGAACGCATTGCCAGGCTATTGAGGGAGTTGGGCGACGAAGTGCAGCGGCAAGCCCAATTTGTGTGTGCAGTGGCGATCGCTCGTCCTGATGGTGCGATCGCGCTACAATCAGAAGGAGTTTGTCCTGGTGAAATTCTGCATACACCCCGTGGTAATGGTGGTTTTGGCTACGATCCGATTTTTTACGTCCCAGAAAAACAAATGACCTTTGCTGAGATGACGCCAGAATTGAAGCGCGCAATTAGCCATCGAGGCAAGGCTTTTACGGCTTTACTTCAAAAGCTACCAAATTTAGAAGTTCTTGATTGATAGTTGTTATACAGCTTCGGTTATCGGTTAGCGCGTAGTTGCAGCATTATCGACAGGACGCGATTTTATGACACTTGAAGAACTAAAAATCAAGCTAGCAGATATCAACAACCTAGTTGTTACGTTCCAAACGTCAGTAGCGTTGGAAAAGTACTACTCTGAGAACATTGTGATGATTGAAGGTGATGGAACCATCACCACTGGTAAACAAGAGTGTCGCAAGGGGAGAGAAGTCTTTATGAACTACTCCGGGTTGCTTCGCTGAACCCGGAGTTTCTCACGCCTCAACGCCCCTAGTTGCCGCATACAGATGGTTAGTTGCGTTGCAAAGATTGTCTGCGTCCGGTGCTTAGTCGTTAGTTGTTTGTTGTTAGTTGTTAGTTATTTACCACTAACTACTAACCACTAACCACTAACAAATTTAAACAGCTTCTGTATTCTTTTCCCCAGTCCGAATCCGCACCACTTGCTCAACTGGCGAGATGAATATTTTACCATCGCCGATTTCACCAGTCCGGGCAGCGGCGATAATTTTCTCGACAACCATATCCACTTGGTTGTCTTCAACGACAATTTCCAGTTTGAGTTTTTGCAGAAACTCAACAGTGTACTCCGAACCCCGATAGCGTTCTGTTTGCCCTTTCTGGCGTCCAAATCCCCGTACTTCAGAAACGGTCATGCCAACTATACCAGCATTGACTAGAGCAATTTTTACTTCGTCAAGCTTAAAGGGACGGATGATAGCTTCTACTTTTTTCATTTTTTATCTCCTGTTTTCTAGTAGCTTCTATATATATAACCAGATCCTTTGTCCAAAGCTTTAACTGGTGGTGCAACCCATAATTGTAAAAAAGAATTAATTTACACAAAATGCTGAATGTATGAACTGTTCATCCCATGACATTTGATGACAATAGAATAGTCAGCATTGCTGACTTCCATAATCTTTACTGTGACGATTCAGTGGTTTCATCCTCAGTTTCTCATTATTTTGTAGCTTTTATAACAAAAAAATCATGTTCAGTGAGCAAAAAAAGGACTCCTAGATTCAGAAAGTGATTTCGCTAGCGAGTATGATGCTCAAACAAGGGACGCACAACCAAATAGCCAGCACCAAAACCCAAAAGTATTATGAATGCGATCGCCAGAAACATCCACCAAGCATTAATTCCTTCAGCTTCTGATTCACTGACTGGATAAGCTACAACTTGCTGTTCTTCCACAAACACTGGTTCTGTCATGGGAACAGGAAATTCCATCTCTGTATAAATAACGGGTGGACGCCGACGGGGAGGCTGTTGTCGGGGTGCCCCTCCTGTCTTTTGCTTCTGCCCCCTGCCCCCTGCCCCTTCCTGTCTCCTGCTTGCCTGCGGAGGCGGCTGTGTGTCTACTGGTTCTTGCCTTTGGGGTACTTGCTGATACCTAGCCGGAGTAGAAGGATCGAGCAAATTTTGCAGATGTAAAACAGACTGAACAGTTTTAGTAATTTCTTGCCGCAGAAGTTGATTTTCTTGCGCTAATTGGTGATTTTGGGCGATCAGGGTATCTATCTTTGCCTGTGCGGCTTGCAACTCTGCTGCCAAGTCTCGGTATACAGACAGGGGTACAGAAGGTGAGTAAGTTTGGGTGTTTGTACTTGGTGATTTATGGTTGTAAAAAGAACCGTTAACTGCTCGCATTTGTAGTTTATAAGCAAAAAATAAGACAAACTATGCCCAAGAATAATAGAAAAATTCCCTAAGAGCAAAGATTTTTAATTTACAAAATCGTGCGATCGCCATAATGGATAAAAATGTCCCACAGGGCCTTGTCCTTTGCCTATATTTAGGGCGTGAGAGAGTGCATTAGTGACATACTCCTTTGCTTGTCGCACCGCTGTTAATAAATCATCACCGCGTGCCAGATTCGCTGCGATCGCCGCCGACAAAGTACAACCAGTCCCGTGGGTATTTTTCGTATCTACTTGTTTTGTGGTCAGAGTTTCCAGCTTTTGCCCATCAAACCAGATATCAACACCACAAACATTTCCCGGCATACCACCACCCTTGACTAACACAACTTTAGCCCTGCAATTCCGATGAATCATGTGGGCAGCTGCCCTCATCTCATCTAGAGAGTTAATTTCTATACCGCTCAAAATCTGTGATTCGTAGCGATTTGGTGTAATAATTGCTGCTATGGGTATGAGCGCATTGCGTAGAGATTTGATAGCGTCATCATCAATTAATTGCGCCCCCGTACGCGACACCATTACCGGATCGACCACTAAATTTTTAATTTGTAAACTTTCTACCTGCTTGGCAACGGCGGCAATAATTTCATTGTTGAGTAACATACCGGTTTTTGCCGCTTGTACACCAATATCCTCACATACTGCCTGAATTTGGGCAACAACCGCCTCCGATGGCATGGCATCAACGCGCATGACGCCCAAAGTATTTTGGGCTGTGACGCAGGTGATAGCGCTAGTACCGTGGACACAGTGAAAGGCAAAGGTGCGTAAATCCGCTTGAATTCCCGCACCACCACCACTATCAGAACCGGCAATAGTTAAAGCAACGGGTACATTGGATGTTATTTCGGTGTTCATAGGTTTTATAAAAATTATGAATTATGAATTATGAATTATGAAATTTTCAAGATTCAGCATTTTCACCCATTCCCCCAGCCCCCAGCCCTATTTTTTTCGCGATCGCTTCTAACGGATTCGGTTTTCGATTTTGCGGTTGTGTTTGCGGTAGAACCGTTAAATAAGGATTCAGCTTGGTTTCATCAACCCAGCCAGAGTAGTATTTAATGCTAGTGGATTTTGGCGAAATCTCTAGTAACTCCAAATCACCGCGAATTGCATTTCAGGCAAAGAGACAACCGCACTTTTTGGACAATTTTTAACTGTATTATTAGTGGTTTGAGCATCAGTCTCAACTGGAACAGTGCAAGCATTAAGTACTAATAAAAGACCAAAAATCTGGATAACATGTTTCATATGCCAACATACTCATACTATTTTTCAAATATTTGTGAAAGATGATCCCCCCAACTCTCCTTTTTTGGAAGCGCTAGGGGGAATCAGAGGTTTCGTATGGATAAAGTATATTTACTTCACTAACCTGCAAACATCATAAACTCATGCAATGTTAGTGGGTGTTATTAACCCTCGTTACCAGGTTCAACCTGGTAACGAGAATTTAGAGCCTCTGGCTCTTCCAATCAAATGGTGCAAGATGTCAGAAACACGATTTTGATCGTAGCCTTAATTCACATCAGGCATAACTAATTAGACTGTAGAATTATTCAATTAGTTCCGACTTGATCTGGTGTAATTGCCTCTGTAAATACTTACCCCATTCTGCTGCTAAAGGAATTTCTGTAAACGGAATTCGTACCGATTTCGTAGGTTCGCGAAATACAAATTCCAACTCAATCGCTCGACCTTTTTCTGGTAGTTTTTCTGTATCTATAGTTCTGTCGTCTACCACAAGGCATATTTCTTGAACATCATGCAAAGAAAATGTTTCTAACTTAATCGGGCCTTTAGGCGTGGGTTTTCCCCAAGTGATTGAGTCACCTTTTTGACCTAAAACAGCATAGATATCGTACTTAGCTTTGTCAAACTGTTCTGCCCAGGTACGATAAGCTTCAATTTTTTGATATTCCTTGGAACCTTGCCAAGCTAACCAGAAAAACGCTGCTAACAAAGGCAGCCACAAAAGACCACGTTCCATGATGGATTCAACTCAATAGAAGTAAGAAAAAAGTGCTGGGGAAAAGGTTAAGGGGAAAGAGTAAACAAGAGGGGAAAAGGTGAAAGGAAAAGGGAGAAAGGAAAGAAAAATCCCTTTACCCTTTTACTTTTGCCCTTGCCCCAAGTGAAGCCCATTCCCCATTCTCCAATGTGTAACTATTCTGCAAATATAGAGCCACTAGGGGGCTGTATAAGTTATGGTAGTGAAACAAACTGGCAAAAAGCGGTGATGACTTGATATGAGAAGGCTTTTATTATTGTGCTTGTTTGTCATCGGGCTTAGTGCTGCCGCGTTTGGTTTCTTGAGTGTTCAAGGACTGGCAGCGAAAGGTGAATTTGACACAATTTTGTTGAATTTTCAGGAAGATATTCCTAAAGAGGTATTGCAGGAGAATTTGGCAGCGATCGCCCAAAAGTATAATGTCACACCCCAATTAGATAATAAATTTTCTGCTCGGGATAATGTGTATATTATCAAAGGCGATAAACAGCGACTGAGAGAACTGCGAAAGTCTAAAATTGCCAAAGCGACGGAATTTATTGAGCCTAACTATATTTATAGAATTCCCCCACTGGATGAAGTTACGAGAGAGGGTGAATTTAATCGATCTGAACAGGGCAAACAGTTTCCGTCTACTGCAAACGAACCTAACGACCCAATGTACAGCAAGCAATGGCATTTGCACAATATCGGTGTTGTTGGTGCATGGAAAGAAACAAAAGGCAGTGGCGTGACGGTAGCGGTGATTGACACTGGTATTACCCGCGTGCGCGACTTGGTAGAGACTAAGTTTGTCGAAGGCTACGACTTTGTTAATGACCGAAAAGAAGCCAAAGACGACAACGGACACGGCACCCACGTTGCTGGTACGATCGCTGAAGCGACTAATAACTACTATGGTGTAGCAGGAATTGCCTACGAAGCCAATTTGATGCCATTGAAGGTACTCAATGAGTATGGTGGTGGTACCGTTGCTGATATTGCCGAAGCGATTAAGTTTGCTGCTGATAATGGCGCAAATGTAATTAATATGAGCTTGGGTGGTGGTGGTGAAAGCCAGCTGATGAAAGAAGCAATAGAATACGCCCACAACAAAGGCGTAGTTATAGTTGCAGCAGCTGGTAACGAAAGCCAGAATTCTGCTTCTTATCCGGCGCGTTATCCCCACGTTATCGGCGTCTCGGCATTGGGGCCAGATGGAGAAAAAGCCCCCTATTCTAACTTTGGTGCTGGGGTTGATATTTCTGCTCCTGGTGGCAGTGATGCGGGTAAAGTTTTGCAACAAACTATCGATCCCGAAACCGGTGACGCAGTGTTTATTGGCTTGCAGGGTACAAGCATGGCTTCCCCTCATGTTGCAGGTGTAGCCGCGCTGATTGAAGCCGCTGGTGTGAACGAACCAGATGAAGTTTTACAGGTACTCAAGGAATCAGCCAGAAGCATCGAGGATGATGGTTTAAATTACTATGGTGCTGGGCAACTAAATGCTGAAGCAGCAGTGCAACGTGCTATACGCGGACAAATCAGCTTCCAAGACTTTTTCCGCTGGCTGCGGGATAACGGCTATCTCAACCCCGGCTTCTGGATTGATGGCGGTGCTGTGGCATTGTTACCCAAGATTTTGATGGTATTGGGTTCTTATCTGCTGGCTTGGTTTTTACGGGTTTACTTCCCGTTTGCTTGGAGTTGGACTTTATCTAGTGGGTTGATTGCTGGTAGTTCTGGATTATTCTTCCTGAAGCCAATCTACATCTTTGACTTGCCCCAGTGGCCTTTCCGTTTATTGGGCAGTTCAATTCCCGAACTCGGTAATGCACTTCAAGGAACCGGTGCGCTAAACCCATTGTTTGCCAGCGTACTTATTCCCATTGCGTTGATAGCACTGCTACTTGGGCATCCGCAATGGAAATGGTTTGCGATCGGTTCATCCTTGGGTGTAGCGGCGTGTTTGGGAATCAGTGCGATTTTAGATCCGGCCGTTTGGGGATTGGGAAGTGGTATGTTGGCTCGTGTCTTCCTGATTGTTAATGCCCTACTATGTTTTGGTCTTGCTAATTTAGCTGTGAAAAACCAGTGATAGGTAATAGTTAGTGGATAGTGGTAAAAATTAACAACCAACCACTAACCACTAACCAATGTACAGACGTGCTATGGCACGTCTCTACAACCACTAACCACTAACTACTAACCCCAATCTCTCATTACCTTCTTAGAACCATTACCACTATGAGCATCACAGTTACAGGAACCATCCAACGCCGTGATATTGGTACTGGTGCTTGGGCATTAGTTACTGATGAGGGCGTTACCTACGAAATCCTTAGAGGTGCTGACAAAAATTTACTCCAGGCAGGACAAAAAGCCAAAGTCACAGGCAATGTGCGTGAAGATGTGATGACAACGGCGATGATTGGCCCTGTCTTAGAAGTCAAATCCTTTGATTTACTCAAGTGATATAAGCTCAATCACTCCCCCAGTGAGCAATGATCCCGTGGGGAGTACTCTCTATCTTAAGGAGTATTTTCTCTATTTTAGGAAGTGGGGTGCGAATGTTCATTTGCACCTCAACAGTGAAACCTAATGAATTTTTAGTTGTAAAAATTAAGACTAATTTTTTTTGTTAATCAAGTAGATGTTTATTTGCAAAACTCTGCATTATTCCTACCAAATACTCAATTCACTGCGAATTTAGCTAGATAAATCCGAGGGCTAATTCAGTAAAAATACTGTATTAAAAGGCTTTTACGGATATATCTTATTAACAACGATATCAATAATTGCCTTTATTAAGACGCAAAAAGATTTCTAAGGATTTCCTTAAAGATGAACTTCATAGGAGGACATTTTTTGTCAAAATTAATTAAGTTATAGCCTAATATAATGGGCATGTAATTTGCTGGTAGGTAAAGCTGATGCTCTTAGGCACAGTTCTCCGTAATCGCTACAAAATACTTCAACAGTTGGGAAGCGGTGGATTTGGTGACACCTATCTTGCTGAAGATATGGACCTACCTAGCCATCCCAAATGTGTTGTCAAACATCTTCAGACTCGAAACCCCAATCCAGAATTTTTGCAGATTGCCAAAAGGCTTTTCAACCAGGAAGCTGAAGTTCTTTATCGTCTAGGCAAGCGCCATGACCAAATTCCTGAACTTTTAGCCCACTTTGAAGAAAATGGCGAATTCTATCTAGTGCAGGAATTTGTGGATGGACATGACTTAACTGCCGAAATAACTCCCGGTATACGGTTGAGTGAACCTCAGGTGGTTAAACTTTTACAGGAAATACTGGAAGTTTTGGCAGTTGTCCATGAACACAATGTCATCCACCGAGATATTAAGCTGCAAAATATCATGCGCCGTCAAGACGGCAAAATAGTACTGATTGACTTTGGTTCAGTTAAAGAAATAAAAAATTTAGCGACAAATATTGAAGGAGAATCGACTTCTACTGTTGTCATCGGCACTCCTGGCTACATACCAAATGAACAAGCTAATGGTAAGCCAAGATTTTGTAGCGATGTCTATGCAGTGGGAATGATTGGAATTCAAGCTTTAACAGGTATACCACCGCGTAAATTGCCAATTGATCCTAACAATGGGGAAGTAATTTGGCGTAATACGGCAAACGTTAGCAAGAAGTTGGCGGATGTTTTAGACAACATGGTGCGCTACAACTTTACCCAGCGATATCAAACAGCAGCAGATGCACTGCAAGCTCTCGAAGCACCACCGCCACCACCAACAATACAGCAAGCATCCCCGCAAAGAGAAAAAGCGCCCCATCCTCCGCAAACCAAAAAAGCGTCCTATAATCCGTCACGTAAATCACCATCTCGTTCACTACGCAATCAAGGTTTTCCGACTCTTGGAGTGCTTTCAGTAGGGATTATTTTTGGTGTAGCAGTTTTTGCAGGGCGTTTTTTCCCATTACAGTTTAATACACAAGAAAATCAACCTATCAAAAACACAAATCCAACAGTTACAGACACCAAAAATCAGCCTTCTGATTTGCCATCTACACCAGCGGTTAAGCGTACTAAAAATTACTTTACTCCTTCGCCTACTGCTTCACCATCAAAAACATCACCGCAACGCCCTTCCAATCCACCAGCAAGTACGCCGTCTACGCCAACGACAAAGGAAACTACAAGGCCATTCATACCCTCACTCGAAGAAGAAATCAAGCCATTCACGCCCCCAGGCGAAGACGACATCAAACCATCCAAAACCCCAGGCGAAGACGACATCAAACCATCCAAACCCCCAGTTGAAGAAAGTACAAAACCATCCACACCTGCGATTGAGGACGATACAAAGCCATCTCCGTCCCCAGCCGAAGAGGATAAGCCATCCACACCTGCGATTGAGAGTGAGACAAAGCCATCTCCACCCCCAGCCGAAGAGGATAAGCCATCCACACCTGCGATTGAGAGCGAGAAACACCCATCTCTACCCCTAGCCGAAGAAGATACAAAGCTATCTCCACCCCCAGCCGAAGACAGTAGAAATCAAATGATGGTTGTGCCTTCCGCATCTCCAACCGCAGATGCCAACAATCCAACAACGATTTCGCCTTCTGCATCTCCAACCGCAGATCCCAGCAATCAAACAATGGTTGTGCCTTCCGCATCTCCAACCGCAGATGCCAACAATCCAACAACGATTTCGCCTTCTGCATCTCCAACCGCAGATCCCAGCAATCAAACAATGGTTGTGCCTTCTGCATTCTCAATCGAAGATCCCAACAATCAACCGATAATTTGGCCATCTACACCCGCAGTTAAGGATCTTGAGGACAATAACAATCAAATAACTGTACCATCTATACCCATAGCCAAGGACAATAACAATCAAATAGTAGTGCCATCTATACCTGTAGTCGAAATCAATAACAATCAGCTGACTTCTTCTCCATTCACACCACAGCCAGAGTAACTAGGTTTATCGCTCCTAAGTAAAAATAACTGGAGGCGTTAACAGAAGTAACCAATCTCGCCATGCTGCGAGCAAAGAGTGTGGAAATGAAGTGTAGAGCTTGTTATCAGGAGTTGCTCTGTCACTGAATTTTTAAGGGCCCTGTTGGGTGCGATCGCCACTAGTTGTGTAGGCTATGAAACTGTTTATATATACATAAAAAGCACCACCAGAATTTATTACTAAGCATTTATAGTGACATGCTCCCACACCTCAGCAAGCTGTAGGTGTGGGCTTCTCAGTGACTCCTGCTACTGCTCCCGGACATTAACTGAGCTTTAAAGTCGGGATGCCCCACCGACCTATTTTTAATTACGATGGCTGCATTATGGTCACGATCCAAAGAGCAACCACAACTACATTCATGCCATCGTTCATGTAACTTTTTTGGTACTTTTGTGCCGCAGCTAGAACATTCTTGAGTTGTGCCAGATGCTTTAACAGGTATTACCAACAAACCAGCGTTTTCGGCTTTATTTGTCAGTATTGACAAGAAGTTACCCCATCCAGCGTCATGCACAGATTTTGAAAGTCTAGACCTTGAAATTCCCCTAATGTTCAAGTCTTCATGAGCAATTACGTCATATTTTTGCAGTAAGTTTTTAGCGGTTTTAAAGTGAAAATCTTTGCGCTTATCGGCAACCTTTTTGTGCTGCTTCCCTAGTTGTTTAACCGCTTTTTGTCTACGATTACTTCCTTTCTTTCTTCGTGAAACACGCTTTTGGACAACTCTTAGTCGTTTTTGTGCTTTGCGATAGTGTTGAGGAATAGTTACTGTTTCACCTTCAGCAGTTGTGAAAAATTCTTTCAGTCCCATGTCAATACCAGTTATCAATTCTGGATTAATATTTGGTTTAATTTCTGGAACTGTAGAATCTTCTAGACTGAGAGTTAAGTAATAGCCATCAACCTTTTTGGTAACAGAAGCAGTTTTAACCTTAAATCCATCAGGCAACGGACGATGCAAAATAACTTTGACTTTACCTAGTTTTGGTAAATCAATTAAATTGCCCTGCAAACATCCATCTTTCATTTGTGGATATGTAAAAGTGCGGTATCTATTGCGAGGTTTAAATCTTGGCTTACCACTTCTTTTACCATTACTATCACCTTTGAGAAATCTATCAAAACTTACCTTAACTCGCTTAACTACATCCTGCAAAACTTGTGAATATATATCACCATAATGAGAATGAGTTTTTTTGAGTTCAGGTAATGTTTTCTTTTGAGAATAATAGTCTGGATTGTCCCTTAACTCTGGAAGGTGGCAAACAAGAGGACAGGCGTTAACAGGACAGCGATTTTGTTCATACCAGTTAAATCTATCCGCCAACAAATAGTTATATTGAGCGCAACACATGGATAGCCATCTGTCTATTTCTGTAGCTTGTTGCTTTGTTGGGCGTAGCCTGTACTGGTATGCTGTCCTCAACTGTTTATCACCACCCTTGTAAATCAGTGCTATGTTTTTAGTATACACTGATTTTGCTTTAAGTCTATATTCAATGAAAAATGACTTTGTTTCAAAAGGGAGGTCTGTTAGCGACCTGAAAGCTCACCTTGTTTTGACAACGAAATACAGACGCAAAGCATTTAATACAGAAATGCTAGAGCGTTTACATACTATTTTTGAGGAGTTATTAATAAAATGGGACTGCAAGCTTGTTGAGTTTAACGGTGAAGATAATCATGTGCATCTTCTTTTTCAATATCACCCTGACCTAGAACTCAGTAAGTTGGTCAATAATTTAAAATCTATTTCCTCTAGAAAATTGAGACAAGAATTTTCTGAGCATTTAAAAGCTTTTTATAGCAAAGATGTTTTTTGGAATGGTTCTTACTTTATTGCCAGTTGTGGTGGTGTTACCGTTTCAACGCTGAAAAAATACATTGAAAATCAGCAACAACCAGAAGATTAAGATTGTTCGTTTCCTCCATGTTCTCCTCCCTTGCCTGTCGGCATTGGTGAGGCAGTGCGTTGGGCGGCTCTGCCGACTTGTAGCAACTGCCGTCGGAGAACTGTCGTCAACACAAGAGCCATTCATCTCATCACTTCCGCTATCGCGGTAAGTGAGAGGCTTCTGCCAGTTCAAGCTAAATTTATGCTTGAGTGAACCCAGTTGCAGCGCTAAACACAATCCTTAAATATAAGCCTTAAAGCAGAATTCAGGTTAAGCGAAATTTCTGTACCAAGACTCTTCTACAGGCGTGCGTTCAAGTTTCAAGTAGGCGATCGCTTAACTCAACTGACTGCGAAACCTCTTCACACTGATAGTCATTAACACCACGGCAAAACCAACTAATGCCAGAACGTTCATCCACAGAACATCTATACCTACCCCTTTCAGTAAAATGCCCCGAACAATGGTGATGTAATGACGTAAGGGATTGAGGAGAGACAGGACTTGGAAAAAGGGGGGCATCGCTTCGATTGGGGCGATCGCGCCTGAAGTCTGCACTAATGGCATGTTGATAAAAAAGGATGTGAGTACTACTTGCTGTTGCGATCGCGTAATTGTTGCCAGCATCATTCCCAAACTAATTCCTACGAATAAATACATACTCGACAAGCCGAAAAATAACAAAAAATTACCACGAAACGGCAAATTAAAGACAACTAGTCCTAAAGTCAAAGCAAGCAGTACATCCCCCATCATCAGCAACACCAAAGGCACAATTTTTGAGAGTAAAATCTCCCAGTCTGCCGCTGGTGTCATCAATAGCTGCTCTAAAGTTCCTGTATCTTTCTCTTTGACTACCGTCACTGCTGACACGAGTGTGCCAATTAACGTTAAAACTAAACCCATGACACCTGGAACAAAAAACCAGCTACTCGTTAGTCCAGGATTGTAGAGAAATACCACTTGAGGTGACACAAAAGAACTCGTCTGAACTTTTACCAACCTACGATTGTACTGTTGAATAATTTGATTCATGTAGCCGCTGGCAATACCTGCTGTATTCGCATTCACTCCATCAATGAAAACTTGAATTTCTGCTGATTTTTGTGCTAATCGGCGCGGAAATTCTGGCGGAATAATGACGCCCACATCCAGCTTTCCCTCCTCTACCTGACGACTCAACTCCTTCTCACTAGTAGGAACTGATTCTAAAATAAAAACGCGATTAGAAGTCATCGCTGAGACTAATTCCCGACTTGCCTCAACATTGGCATAGTCAATCACACCTAATCGCAAATTGTGAACATCAGGATTAAGTGCCGTGCCGTAGATCAATAATTGTACTGTTGGTGGCACAATCAGCAATACAATTAACTGTTTGTTACGCAGAATTTGCCTGAATTCTTTGCGTACTAATGCCCAAAATGGACTATCAAATAATCGGAGAATATACTTCATAAAACTTTTGGATTTATTAGCATGTGGCGTGAGTGTGCGCGATCGCTTTTGGTCATCCTCCAGATCGGAAAGCCCTAACTAGTAAGCATTACTAGCTAGGGCGTAGATTTTATCCGGCATATTTCGAGTTTAAATGCTTATTAGCATTCTATGGCTTCTTTAAAACCATCACAGGAACTTCTCTTAAGACTCCTACGAAAGTACCATTAGAAACGCAGACCTATACCTGTTTGGAAACTAAGGGCATCAGCATCACTATTTTCGTAAGCGTCAATACCCCACTTCGCATCACCATAAATGACGGTATTTTTGGCAACTTCTGATTCAGCACCAAGAGTTACCACAGGAGCATTTCTATTTCCCAATTGAGTACTCTTACCTTCCTCGGTAATAAACGAGTAACCACCACCCAAATAAACGTTGGTGTTTTTGGCAATGGGTGCATCGTAAGTTAGCATCGGCATTAATGCAGTTGCATCGCCACCAAACAGAACTGAACCGCGAAGTGAAACAGGCGCATTAGGAATAGCGGCTCGTCCTTGCACATTTCCACCTAATAAAGCTGCGTCATTTTGTTGTCCTCCATTGGTGACGCCAGCAGCAACACCAGCACCAATGTAGCTACCGTTCATACCGCGTGGTTGAACTGGTTGTTGAGCCGAGGCAAAACCAGCTGAGAAGATAATAGAACTAGCAACCAGTGCGGCAGTTGTTAAACTAGCAATCTTCATAGCTTTCTCCTCACCAGAGCGGAGTGCAATTAATACTCTCTAGTTCTAGGTTCACCTTTTTTAAGAGTTTGGATATCATCCACTTGGATGACCCGAATTGATGATATTTTTTTCACCTACTTGGGTGAACGCATTCGGCAAACCAAAAGAATTTTTCTAGGGAATATGCGGGTAGCTAAGGTATCAATAAAAGGTTAAAAAACAGAATGGTAATGAAGTTGATCGGAAAACACTTGGGTTTATCTTTTTTTTGACAAGGCGGGCAGGATGCCCCGAAGTTTGCCGGAAAGAACATCTCCCCGGCAACTTCTCTCCACCCCACAAGAGATTTGTTGTTCTTGTGGGGTGGGCGTCTCGCCCGCCCT
>NZ_JACAEU010000099.1:0-63448 GCF_013388695.1 Fischerella sp. | reverse complement strand
ATTTCAAGTGAATCAGGTACAGTTAGCAAATCCCTCACCCTCTTTCCCTCTCCCAATATTGGGAGAGGGATGTCCGTCAAAAGTGAGGGTGTACTTCATTTTCATGCAAAGTGCTGTATTTGGGGATTAGTTTGGTTGCGTGCAAGTGGAAACATCAGGAGTTGGGCAGAAGCTATTTACCTAATTTGGGAGACAACAGAACCAGAAGAATGGGTGGATAAGATGGATTGGATTCTATTTTAGATGTTTAATTTATTTAGGGCGATCGCTTTTTTGTTTTTTCCTGCTAGTTTCTCAATGTTTTGTGGTTTCTCCCGACTGGTTAGCAGCAAGCAGCTTTGATGAGAGACTTCACCAACTTTCTTGAGTAACTGACTGTAACCCTCATATCCATCTCGATATTGCCCAGCGCTATTGCCACCCTGCAAAGTAGCCTCTAAATTATCCAGTATTAGCAAACAGTGGTGTGCTTTTAAATAATGGAGTAGCCGTGAGATTCTACCATCTAAGCTGTCTGGTAAATCGACTTCCTGCTGGTTGGACAGAAATTTAATGAAGTCTGCCAAAATGTCTGTGACTGGTGGAGCATTGAGAAGCGATCGCCATGATTAACAACAATCTACAGTAGTGACGTGCAGGATAAAAGCAATTTTGCCCTAAGTGCGATCGCACTCCACAGCAATACAGAGGTACGAATGACGATAATATACAGCGATACAAGAAGCAAAAAATCAAAGCTTTCGCCCAAAGCAATCAAATTAGAATTGAAAACTGATAATTCATTCTTGAAGGGATAGTTAGTTTGTAAAAAATTTGTAATAATTAATTTGTCTTGGTTAAATAAATTAACATAGGATGACTTTTTGCTGATGACGGTAATTTATCCTGAAGCAGAAAAAAGACCTGTCATTGATAATCTACAAATTATTAGGGGCCCGTATCTACAACAAGGCACTGAGTCTAGCATAACTATCCGCTGGGCTACTAATGCTCCTACCCAAGGCAAGGTATGGTACGGTACAGTTCCTGACAGACTGTGTTTAGAACAACAAGAGACAACGATTACGTCTGACCACATAGTCAAACTCAGCGGACTAACAAAAGACACGAAGTATTACTACGCAGTTGGAACAACAGCAGGAGTACAAGCAGGCGGAACTGAAGATTACTTTTTCGTCACTGCGCCAGCACAAGATCAGGTATCTCTTGGAGTCAGACCAATGCGGATCTGGGTTTTAGGGGACGCGGGACGTGGAAACGATCTGGCAGCAGCTGTGCAAGATGGGTATCTGAAATTTACACAAACGCGCCATACCGATCTGTGGCTGATGCTTGGCGATAATGCTTATGATACTGGTACTTATGAGGAGTATCAGCGAGGGATATTTGACATGTATCCCCAACTTCTACGCAGCAGTGTTCTTTGGACTGCGATCGGCAATCATGATGGTGGGTGCGCTAATTCCCAGTTGCAAACAGGGCCATATTATGAACTGTTCACTCTACCAACTCGTGGGGAAGCAGGTGGTGTGCCGTCATCAACCGCAGCATATTACTCATTTGACTATGGCAACATCCACTTTATCTGTCTTGACTCCTATGGGAGCGATCGCTCTGTTGCAGGGAAAATGTTTACCTGGCTAGCAGATGATGCAATTTCATCTCGTCAAGATTGGAAAGTCGCTTTTTGGCATCATCCTCCATACACAAAGGGGTCACACGATTCAGATACCGAGATTGAGTTAATTGAAATGAGAGAGCGTGCCCTTCCCATTTTGGAAGAGGCGGGTGTAGACATTGTGCTATGCGGTCACAGCCACTCCTATGAGCGTTCCTATCTGATTGACGGGCATTATGGAAACTCGGACTCCTTTAATGAACAGATGAAAAAAAATGGAGGAAGTGGACGAGAGGACGAGTCGCAACAGTATCAAAAACCTCTTTTAGCTTCCCATGCGGGGACAGTGTATATCGTTGCAGGCACCTCTGCTCTGGCAGATAGCGTATTTCCGCATCCGGCGATGTATACGTCACTCAGTATTCCTGGGTCGCTTGTATTGGATGTATACGGCAAAAGGCTTGATGTCAAATTTATTGATTGTCATGGGGAGATAAAAGATTACTTCACTATCCAAAAGTATAGCGATGGATTCTGACTGAAATCGATCGCTCTGTAGGGAAGCCCTACTTCCTCTGACTTGAAAATAGGGATTGGGGATCGGGGAAGAGATTTTCATTCCCTCGTTGTGGGCGAAAAGCCCATGGGCGTTGGACTGGACTCTGGGAATAGTCGATAATGTCTGCTAGCTGAATTGCAGGGGTGCTTAAAGATATCACTGTTGTAGTCATAGTGTTATTACTCCTTTGTTAATACGTAGTCAAACTGGACTTCGGATTGAACAGGCATGTTTATCCAGTAATGGAAAAACAGCAAATCTGTTGGTGTTGAATATGCCGTAACAATCGATACGAACAACAAGGACATTCGTGCATAAATTCTCTATCTCCTCAATCACTACGGGAATACAACCATAGGAGTTGGTGCATGTCCTAAGTGAAGGTAAGCAGCAGACCGCAGCACAATTTCAGAATAGAGAATTTTCTGAATTTCTAGGCTTGGCGCACGTTTTGCTGTAGCATTGTAAGCTGCAATTTCCCCTTCCAAGCTGAAGTCGCTCTTGGTCAGGTAGTGATCGTAGTCATGCACAGCCTGAAAGAAAAATCCATAGATAGGATTGGGAAAAATACTCGTATCGTAAGTGTCAGCAGATACCCAAAGCTGGTTTTGCTCAATATCAGCAAACATCTCTTCAGCATTGCTGTAACGTTGGTAATCTGAGAACTGGAGATTTAAAGGCAGTTGCTGAAACTCACTCATGAGCCAATCACACAAATCTGCGATCGCTTCGTCAGAAATCCTGGCAGGTTTACTTTCCAGATAAAGTTTGGCAAGGGTTTCAACTCCAAACAGTTCTCGGGTATCCAGAATCCATGATTGCCACTGTGGATCTTGTGCCATGCGATCGACGGTTTCTCGAACAACGGCGAGGGCACGGTCAACAAAGGCTTTGAGACTATAGGCGATCCCAATTACCCAGACAAAGGCTAGAGGCATTTAACGAGTAATAAGAAGCGATCGCCCTATTCCCTCATTGTTTGCGATCGCTTAGTAATTACGAACCTAGCGGATACATCTGAGTCTAGTATCTCATCGCGATATTAACGGAAGATTAAGAAATTTTTATCTTTTACTCTGACTTGCATATCGGCAAACACTCCCGCAAGATCTCCGGCATCAAACCAGTTTTGAGAGAATTATCAATTGAGGGGAGAACGTGCCATTTGAGAAGAAGTGTACGCTTGTATGCTAAATATATTGAATTTTCCTCAGCTGTAACGTTGATGGTGCAGTGTTCTCGTAGGAATGCAATTAGAGTCTTTTTTAGGGTGGCGATCGCTCTCCCCTAAGACATTTCTATAGCAGCTTCCTCAGTTAGTGCCTTGGTTGCAGCGGCTATTGCTGCTTTGGTTGACTCTGGTAATGATGTCTGCTAACTAGTGGAGTTGCGATCGGCCGCAATGCATTTGCCCTTTAGCACTGTAGTGGTTCATCGCATTAATTATGAGAGGTTTGTAGTGAGCGATTAGGGGCTACATCACTGGAGCGATCGCATTTATAGCCAGATACACGCGGGCGGGCAAGGACGCCCACCCCACAAGAGTTTGACTGATTTAAATTTGTACCTCATTCGTCTGCAAACCGCTATACACCTATCAAATAAGCGATCGCCTGTATTGGTTGGCGTTGTTGGGTGTGCGATCGCTGTTTGGCTTTTGTGAGTAGAAAGCGATCGCCTTAAATAATATTTCTACCGCCGTTTGTTGCCCTTCTGCCAACTTTGGCTATTGGGTTTTTTGGTAAATTCTCCTTTCGGAAAAAGCCGCTGTAATCCGCCACTGATGGGTACAGTGGCGGGATATTAGGCAATTTTCCAGAATTTCTCTACTGCAAAATATGTCTTGCGCTTGCGATCGCACCAATTTCATGTCACATTTTGCACAGTTATGCAACCAACCTGGTAACGAGAATTACGATGGTTGGCTTTGTTGGTAATTGGTAATTGGTTTTTCCCATTACCCATTACCTATTATCGATCTTCACAGATATGATAAGTGTTCAAACGGACATGATGTTATGTCAATATTTCAGTCTCAGTTTTTGAACTCGCTCACTACTTCGTTCAACGGTGTGAAACTTTTTTGTGCGTTTCAACTTCAACGGCTAAAGCTGATTCTGATTGGCACTAGCGGAGGCGCACAGGTTGCTCTGGGTGCAGTTCCCTATCTAGATCAATGGCTCAACGCCCAGTTTATCGTAGTGTCCGTTGGGGGTAGTTTTGATGGTAACACTGGCTTCGAGGCGGTTGATCGCGTGTACCATCTCCAGGGTAGTCGAGATTGGGTTGAGGACATTAGCGTTATTATATTTGCTTCACGCTGGCCTGTGACGGTAGGCTCTCCTTTTAACCAGGCTTTGCAACAGGGACGTTACACAGTAGTGAATACTGGCCCTCATACTCATGATGGATCTGAAGGCTATTTTGGTAAAACATTGGTGGGGGAAAGTCAAACTACTTATGTAGAGTTAACGCTAGAAAAAGTAAATCAACTGCCGATTTGGTCTAACCAAAATTAACGACAGTAGCTAAGTACAGCTTTGCGTAAAATAGTAACATTTTTAAACGCAGAGGAGCGCAGAGTTAGCGCGGAGGTACGCAGAGTTTTTCTGATCTAAATAGTAAGTCGATACTTGATGTCGTTAGCCACGAAGGCAGGATTAGTCATTCAAAGTAGTTATTAATAGAGAAACTAAATTTACTTCTGTCAGCATACCTCTGGTGCGATCGCACAGCAGAACTCGATTATCTCCGAGATAGGTGATACCTGAGAGACTTTCAAAGAACAAAGGTCGATAAGCTTGCATCCAATCGGGATGATTAGAGTTTTGTTCTGGCATAGTAGTCTCCCCTCAATCTTTAGACAGCTAAAGCTTCACTAACACAGAACTAACCTGACTGTCAGAAAATAGAGGGCTATCTCAAAAAAAATTCACTTATACCAAATCTTTATATGGGTGCGATCGCTTGTCTCACTCCGCAGTTGAGTTGTAACCTCCTTAACGGCTCATTGACAGTATAAGTGATATTACTGTAGCTACTATTGATAAAAAAAAATAACATCAACTAAATACTTTAAAAATATAGTCTAGACGTCTCTATTTATTAATACATGAAACGGCGTAATTTTCTTTGGTACTCCCTGCTGTTTATTGGTAGTTGTACACTAGCTAATAATTCGAGTAATAGTAATTCTAATAAATTGTTAGGCAACGCACCCAAGCAACTAAGATTTGCAGTTACAGATGTTAGCGGGCTGAAAGAATTACAACGAGATTATGGAGCTTTTCGGACTGCATTAGAGGATGTATTAGATATCGATATTGATTTTTTTCCCGTTGAAAATACCATAGCGGCAGCACCAGCATTGCAGTTGGGTCAGGTAGATATAGTTTTCGCAGGTCCATCGGAATACGTGATTTTAAATGCTAGGGCGAAGGCAGTTCCCTTTGTCGCTATCAAGCGATCAAGTTACTACCCAGTAATCGTTGTGCGTGCTGACAGTGGTATCAAGTCTCTATCTCAGTTAAAAGGGAAAAAAATCGCCATGTGGAAGAAAGGATCAACCGCTGGGCATGTTTACCCCATCAAGCAGCTAATAGACGCAGGATTAAATCCCAAGTCGGACTTGCAAATTCTATTTTTAGAAGAAAAGGCAGTGGAAGCGTTAGCAAAAGGAATTGTTGATGTCTGTACACTTGCTAGTACGGCATATCAAAGACAATTACAAAAGGCAGGTTTATCTGAGAGTGCATTTTCAGTGATAGCAACTGGATCAAATCTCCCCGATGATGTGTTTGTTGCTAGTAGTCAGCTTGCTCCCGCCTTTATCGAACAGATGCAACAGTTGATGCTCAAGCATCAAGATAAACTCATTCAAGCTATTTTGGTATCCCCAGCTAACAAGAAGTTTAAAGGCTCCAAAATGGTTACGGCTGTTGATGCTGATTACAACACGATTCGGGAAGTTTATAAAGCAATTGGACAAGGTGATTTCATTAACTGAGTAATAAATTAATTATCAAAAAAATGAAACGGCGTAATTTTATTTGGCAATCTCTACTATTTGTTGGTGGTTGTACAGTAGCTACTAATTCCAGTAATAGTACTTTTAACAAAGTGCTGGACAGTGCGCCCAAGCAACTAAAATTTGCAGTCACAGATATTAAGGGACTACAAGATTTACAGCGGGATTATGGAGCCTTTCGCACTGCATTAGAAGATGTATTAGATATCAAGATTGATTTTATCCCCGTTGAAAATACCATAGCGGCGGCACCAGCATTGCAGTTGGGTCAGATAAATCTAGTTCTTGCAGGCCCATCAGAATACGTGATTTTAAATGCCAGGGCGAAAGCAATTCCTGTTGTTGCTCTCGAACGACCAAAGTACTACTCAATAGTTGCTGTTCGTGCCAACAGTGGTATCAAGTCACTGTCTCAATTAAAAGGGAAAAAAATTGCTCTGCGAGCAAAGGCAGGAACTGGTGGCCATCTTTACCCGACAAAGCTTCTTATGGATGCTGGGTTAAATCCTAAGTCAGACTACCAAAGTTTGTTTTTAGAAGACAAGGGCTTGGAAGCGTTAAGAAAAGGAGATGTTGATGCCTGGGCAGTTTCTATTTCAAGGTATGAAAAAATGCTGCGAAAGGCAGGTTTATCTACAACAGAATTTCCAATCATAGCGACTGGATCAAACCTGCCCAGCGATGTTTTTGTTGCTAGCAGCCAGCTTGCTCCCGCCTTCATCCAACAAATGCAACAGCTCATGCTCAAGCATCAAGATAAACTCATCCAAGCTATCTTGGCATCCCCAGAAAATGAGAAGTTTAAAGGCTCCAAAATGTTAGCGGCTACTGATGCCGATTACAACATGATTCGAGAAGTTTACAAAGCAATCGGACAAGGCGAGTTCATTAGCTAAGTGCTATCAGAATTTCAAAGTAATTTTATCTATTAAGCAACTATATGCAACGACGAAATTTCATCTATTATTCCCTACTATTTGCCGCTGGTTGTACGGCAGCTAGCAGCAATAAATATAATGTTATAAGTTCTAAATCAAGTGTGAGTTTGCCCAAAAACCTAAGATTTACATCCACAGATGAAAAAAATATCGAAGAATTACAAAGCAATTTTGGGGCATTTAAAACAGCAATAGAGCAGGTTTTGGAAACAAAAATTGAGATGGTTTTGGTTCAAAATTACATTGCGGCGGTGACAGCCCTACAGTTGGGTCAGCTGGATCTCGTCCTGCTTGGGCCATCTGAATATGTGATTTCACGGGCGAGAACGCAAGCTGTTCCCCTTACTGCTATTACACGCCCAAACTATTACTCTCTGTTTGCAGTCTATACTAAAAGCGGAATCAAATCACTGGCACAATTGAAAGGTAAAAAAATCGCTTTAGGAAACTTGGGTGCAGCAGGTAGTTATATTGGTCCAATGAAGATTTTGATAGATGCTGGATTAAATCCCAAGACAGACGTCGAAATTGTGCTAATTAAAGAAGAACAGAAGCGCATTCTGGCTTTAAAAAAGGGTGAAATTTATGCCTCAGCATTTTCTAACAACACCTATGACCGAGAAGTTATACAAAAAAAAGCAGATAGCGAGTTTTTAGTCATAGCAAAAAGCCCACCTCTACCCAACGATGTCTTTGTTCTCAGTAGTAAATTTGAGCCTGCTGTTGTTGAACTGGTGCGATCGCGCATTCTTCAAAACCAAGATAAACTTATTCAAGCTCTTTTAGTCGGTCGCAAGCATAAAAAGTACAATCAATCCCAGTTCATCCCTGCGAATGATGCTGATTACAACATGATTCGCGAGGTTTATCAAGCAATTGGACAAGGACAATTTCTTTAAAACTTGAAGGTCGTTCGCATGGTTCCTACAAATATACTATCGTTGTTATCGTTGTTATCGTTGTGTTCTGGATTGGTAATCACAAATAAGCCAGGGGTAATAGTGATGTTATCTGTGAGTTTGAACCGATAGAAACCCTCTATATGTAAGGAGGTGTCCCGATCGGCGACTAGGCTACTTTCTGTAACCTTTGGTGGCATACCGATGACAATACCAGCTAAATTACCTTTTCCTCCCAAATCTGGAAAAGCTAAAGTTACAGCATAGTTCAAGATATCTGCGTTGTCGTCGCTGACTTCCGAGTGGGCAAATGAATAGCCTAACCAACCAGAAACAGTAAATTGAGGACTAATTCGCCAGCTAGTTTCTAAACCAAAGGAATCTGCGGAAGTAGCGACATTATCAAAGGGTCTACGGGCATTATCGCTACCTGTACTACCCGTCAGGTTGACACCACTATTGCTCCCTCCAGCATAGTAGGAGTGGACGTATGTCAATCCTATATCTAAATTCTTGATTGGCGCAAAAAGTACTTGTGCTAAAGCGCTGTAGTTACCATCGAAAAGCCCATTTTTCTTAGCAGGATCTTCAGCATCACTGACCATATAGGCGAAAGTGAGACTGGCGCGATCGCTAAACTCGTAGTTTATCCCAAATCCTGTACCGTCATTAGTTCGGTAGATGGGGTTATACCGCCCAAAGCGAGAAATCGCGCCGCTGCTAGCGCTACTTACGGGACTCAGCGTTTCTGCAATGTCTGTCATTTCTGTTTCCGCAGCAGCAACCGTAACTCTCACGCGATCGCCGATTGGGAAGTAATAGTACAGGTCATCTATACTAACTCGGTTGTCTTCATCTCCATCGAACCCCAAACGAGTCATTCTAGTACCTGTGACATCGCCTTGAAACTCAGTTATGTTTTTGGTTTGCAAGCGGGTTCTTAAAAGGTCTTTGCCAGTAAAGCTAGTATCAAAATTCAGACGTACCCGATTGGCAAATATAATATTATCTTGCAAATCTGGGTTGTTATTGCCATTGTCGTCTTCGTCAGCTGCTTCCTCACCAAAAACACCAGCTACAGCAAAGATAGCCTCACCTGTGAGTTTCGTGGTGGTAGAAAACTGATTTGCCTCAAGTTCAGCGGTACGCATTTCCAACGCATCTACACGACTCCGCAGGGTAGCTAGTTCAGCGGAAAACTCCTCTCGCAGCTTTTGGAATGTAGCTAAATCTTCTTTAGTTACCAAATCAGCTGTAGCAGTAGCAATTAATTCATTCACCCGATCTAAACAAGCATTCAAACCAGCAGCAAATTCGTATCGCGTCATGGTTCGATTGCCGCGATACGTACCATTTGGATAGCCAGCAATACAACCATACCGTTCTACCAGGGATTGCAATGCATCGAATGCCCAATCTGAAGGTTGTACGTCAGACAGTTGAGAGACAGAGGTGACTTGCGCCACGGCTGCCGATACTTCAGCTGTAACTTTTGAGGACGATAAAAACAAGGTTGTGACTATAACAGCGGGACTAAACAGCAAAGAATTGAACAAAATTCTTGATATCACTTTTTCACATCTAATCTAAATTGGCTTAAAATCTAAAAAAAAATTGATACTAAACAAACTGTAAAATTACTGAAAATTTACGCCCAATTGCAAGTACTTACGTAGAAATACTGTGGTGACAATTTGTCATGCAACTATAATTGGGTGCATTTTAGGAGAACAGTTAACAGTTATACGGATGACTGCATAAGTTTTTTAGAAGCTGATTTCCGCTGTACTGATTTGTGATATCTCAGTAATACCACTACTGTTTGATGCGTGATTTCCGAATAAAATCAATGCTGTATCTCTATTCGCATCACCATTTTGAATGTATTTGCCAGCATACTGATGAGTATAGAATATTTTCTCAGATATTAGCTACAAAAAGCATTTACCTATAGCTTTGTTTATTACTATTTTTTTTTTAAATGAAATTGATAAAAATGCTATTTCGAGGTTCTAGTTCTTCTTTAGAAAATAAAGCGAAAACAAAACAGGTAAATTCAAAAGCTTTACCTACTTTCCTGAATCGCTTCACCAGCAGCTTGAGTATTGCCAAAAAAATTGGTTATGGATATTCACTGTCAATTGGTATTGCTGTTTTAGGAACTAGTAGCGGCTTAGCGATCGCTGATTACTACGAAAAACAAGCTCAGAAGCAACTAGAATTAGCCTCTCAGCAAGAAAGTAATTTAAGGAAGTTAGAAAATGCAGTGATAATGACACGAATACATCCGCAACGCTTAGTTAGCGTGCTTGAAGATTCCATTTGGTTAGAATTTGAAAAAAGTAAATTTTTGGCAGATATTTCTCAAGTGAAGGCAGAATTAACTGAGCTAGAAGATTTTGTGAAAAATAATCCTAATGGATTAGCTGTAGAAAATAAAGATTTACACAAATTATTAAATAAATATCAAACTAATACAGAAAAATATACTGAACTTGTCAAATCATGGTGGCAAATAATAGACTTTAATAAGTTAAACTCTGGAAAAATTCAAAGTAACCAAAATGACTTAGCAGTTTTGCTGAAAGGAGAGCAAAGTATTCGCATTAATGTTAACTTTGAAATGCTCACAGAGGAGTTAAGTCGAATCTTAAAAATAGCTGAAAATCAAAAACAGCAAGCAAATGCCAGATTTAGGCTTGCTCAAGAGTTGCAACTGCTAATTATTATTGGCAGTATGGTGTTATCGGTTGTATTAGCAGCAGTACTAGCACTGTATACTAGTAGAGCGATCGCCAGTCCCCTACAAGCAGTAACAAACGTCGCCAGACAAATCACCGCAGAATCAGATTTTAGCCTGAGAGCTAATGTCGCAAGCACTGATGAAGTGGGTACATTAGCAACCTCCCTAAATCAATTGGTGCAATGGGTGGGAGATTACACTCATGAATTAGAACTAGCTCGCCAAACCTTAGAAGAACGGGTAGAAGAACGAACCCTAGAACTAAAAGAAACGCTGCAAGACCTGAAAGAAACTCAAACGCAGTTAATTCAAACAGAAAAAATGTCCTCTCTTGGACAGATGGTAGCAGGAATAGCTCATGAAATCAATAACCCTGTTAATTTTATTTACGGCAATATTGAATGTGCTAATAATTATATTCAAGATTTACTGAATTTATTAAATTTATATCAGCAGCATTACCCCGATCCACAGTCGGCAATTGAAGAAAAAATAGAAGAAATTGATTTAGATTATCTGTGCGAGGATGTATCAAAAGTTTTGTCTTCAATGAAAATAGGCGCTCAGCGCATTCGGGAAATTGTACTGTCTTTGCGGAACTTCTCCCGCTTAGATGAAGCTGACATCAAAAAGGTAGATATTCATGAAGGAATTGAGAACACGCTGTTAATTCTCAATCACCGATTTAAGCAAGGAGTTGAAGTTATTAAAGCTTATGGTAATTTACCTTTGATTGAGTGCTATCCAGCGCAACTCAACCAAGTGTTTATGAATATTATTAGCAATGCTATAGATGCACTGTTAGACGATAAAAGTGATGAAACAAGTAAAGAAATTAAGATTGCTACATCCAGAGTCAATGATAGCTATATTAAGGTCAGTATCAGCGATAATGGCCCTGGAATTTCACCGGAGATAAAAGCAAAGCTATTTGACCCTTTTTTCACAACTAAACCAGTAGGTAAAGGTACTGGTTTAGGGTTAAGTATATGTTACAAAATCGTTGAAAAACATCACGGAAAAATTGAAATTTTTTCCGAAATTGGTCGAGGTACAGAATTTGTAATTTCCCTACCTATTCAAACAGTATAGGGACTCCAGCAGAACCAATTGCTAGCGATCGCCAATCGTTAATTGCAGCCTGTTTTTGCAATTTTTGTAAACCGAACTAAGTACAGCTTTGCGTAAAAAAGTGGCGATTTCAAACGCAGAGGGGCGCAGAGTCAGCGCAGAGGTTCGCAGAGTATTTCAGAATTGTATTCGCTACAAATTTATGAAATGTTGTACTAAGCACCAGCGGCTTTCGTCCGTCCGCTGCGTTGATTTATTATACCAATTTAAAAAATGATTATTTTGTGTAGCTCTGAGGTTATTTGACTTCTATGATGTGTTTGATGGTTAAACATTTGCACGTAGTAGAAGGATCTGGGTACTCTTCTATTTCTATTCAATCTCTCACTCCAAAATTCAAATATCTCATCAAGCCAATCCTGAGAAGATTCTTGAGATTATTGAACAAGTTTTTCGTCAAATTCAAAACGTGCAGATTTTAATTCACTATATTCAGAATACGGGATGAAGCTTGGATCGAATTTGGAAAGAGTTTTCGTAATCTCCATAATATTCTTCCTGTAATTTGAGATTAAATTCTCGCTCAATATCTGGAAGTACTAAATTGCGAACCTCGCCTGTAATTTGAACTTCTGTGTTACCACCCTTGGGCAAATCGAAAGGCTGACCGGAAGCATTTATGACTAAGATTGGTTCACCGCCAAAGTATTGGCGATCGCTCACTGTGAAGGATGTTGAACCGACTGTTTGCAGCGGCTTGCTTCTAACCGTCACAGTTCTTCCAACCAGTTCTTCGGATCGGTTGATCACCTCCGATGTGGTGACAGTTCCTGGAGGTGCAGCTTCCGGTTGCCCACTGACATAAGAAAGCACGAGGTGATACCATATCCCCTCGCTTTTTATAAATTGTTAACTCTCTTGACAAAGACTGCAAAAATTAATACACCTAATTTAATTATTGCCGGAGATACAATTTATGCAACATGCAGTTAAGATTCTAGAACCAACAGATTTATGGTATTTGCAGAATAATATCAATAAAGAAACTAATAAATATTACCATCCCACCAAAAATATTCCATTTGTTCAGCAAGTTGAAATTAGCCTGGAAAATTCAGGAACTATAATTCAAAAAGGAGCTTTGCACAGATGTGTAGGTAAGTTAACTTATGGTGTTTATAAAACTGATAACCGTTTGAGAGATATGTGGGTAGCTTTGAGAACGGAAATCGAATATAACGCACCTGTATATCAAGGTACGGGTATGGTTTACCTAGAACCTAGACCAAAAGGACATTTCTTACATTACACATCTGTTGAAATATCAGACCGAGAGCAATGGGAATTTGATGATGGTGTTTTTCAATTTTGTTCAGATAATGTAGTTATGGGTGCAAAAAGATTAAAATTCCGACAAATTGCTGGTTCTGGTGATGGTAAATGGAGGCTTGCTTTAAGAGCCTTATCCGGACAGATTGCTCAAGTTGTTACAGGTACCACTGCACCCGCTAGGATTATTGAATTAAGAAGAGGAGAAGTTTTAATTGCTGATTATGACATGGTGAAAGGATATACAAACGGTATTGAAGAAGATTATCGCAAATTAGGTCATTTTGGCAGAGGCGGTGGAGAGGGTTTTATTTGGATGTATGGTGGTGAAGGTAAATTATTAGTAACTGAAACTGATGGTATGGGTCTAGGTTAAAGTCAAAAGTCAAAAGCATGCCCAAGGGGCGCAGCGAAGGGTCAAAAGTCAAAAGACTCCTCTTGTCAGGCAAAGACGCAATTTGTAGAAGAAATTCTTCAACAAGCACTGTCGTGATGCCTTGCTTATCATCCCATCGGTTATCCGGGTGATTGTCTATCGTGGAGTTCCGGCAATGGCAATGTTGCGTTTGCCCACGCGGGCTTCTGATGGTAAAGCGAATTTACACAGAGGTGGTGTTGGTGTAGGTATTGACCTCTCGACGGGGAAAACATTGGTTGGTATCCAGAAAAACCGCTACATTGACAACCATCCTGAGACGGGACACCCGTTGCGCGATCGCCAAATTCCTCATTGGCAAACTATTTTGGAGATGGCTGCAAAGTTAGGCGATAAAACAGAGTTTGGCTATCTCGGTGTTGATATTGTTCTCGATCGCCAAAAAGGGCCGCTGTTATTGGAGATAAATGCTCGTCCGGGACTTTCAATCCAAATTGCCAATCAAGAGGGGTTGATTCCACGACTAGAGGCAATTGATTCTGCCTTGCCAAAACTCTCAGGAATTCAAGACAAGATTGCGTTTTCACAAAAAACATTTGCAGTAGAAATCAGGTAAAATACCTGACGCGATAAGAGTACTAAGTACAGCTTTGCATAAAAAAGTAGCGATTTGAAACGCAGAGGCTCGCAAAGGTAAACGCAGAGGAACGCGGAGTCTTTGTGCAAAAATTTCGCGCGCGAACTTACGAAATGTTGTACTAAGCTAATTGGCATTTAAGTTGCATATTTAGTTAGGATTGGGAATTCAGAATTTACCAGACAAGAGGCTTGTGTATTTTGACTCCCGAATTCTGACATCCCTGGTTGAGAAGAATGCAAGTTAAATGCACATCAGCTTACCCCAAGAAGCCTGACCGCACAGCTAGGATGAACAAAGATATAGTCTTATATTTGTTTCGGAATTGGCTGCGAGGCAATAGCAACATGCCCAAATGGAAATTAGTAACTGAATTCTCGTTTGACAGTGCCCACTACATCAAAGATTACGATGGCCCGTGCGGTCGGATGCATGGGCATACTTACAAAGTGCGAATCGAAGCAACTTCAACAAAACTGCATTCTTCACAATACTGTCCGCATCCAGTTATGGTGTCTGATTTTAGAACCTTGCGCTGGGCTAAGCAAGATGTTTCCAAGGGAGGACTCGATCATTGCGTGCTTAACGAAGTCTTGCCTCCTGAATACGAAACAACTGCTGAGATGATTGCTAAGTATATTTATGACGAAACTAAGAAGCGAGTGCCACCAGATGTACTGTTAAAGGTTGCGGTGTCAGAAACTCCGAATTCTTGGGCAGAGTATGAGGATGATTGATCCACCCACTGCGATCGCTCATACTACAAGGCTAGCAGGAGAGCAGTGTAAATTGCCGCACCCAAGACAAATGCCCAAAAGCGGCTTTCTCGTTCTTCTGGTAGTTCTTCTTTGAGAACATTGAGAACAACTCCCCCCGCTAAAAAGGCAAATAAAACCGCGATCGCTGCTTGGTCAATTTCAGTACTGCTACCCAGCACCCAACCGATAATAATTGCTGCTGCTAGTATCCAACGACCGATGCGATCGTAGACATGCATATAAAAGCTATCGATGTTGGTAATTAATAGCTAGGAAATTTCTGATGGTAGAGGTGAAATAGCCAAAAAAGCATCAGTATTTTAAATAGGGATTTAACTAACTTATATCTAATCAAAATAAAGTCATATGCGAACAACAAGTAGAAATAATAATCAGAATCCTTCTGAGTTTAATTGTTCTGAGCTTAATCTGCAATTTATCAACCTTAAGATAGATGCATTAGCGAAAACAAATAATCAAAAGTCGAAACTTTGGGAACACAAAGGCGCAACTCACTTATTGCTAGCGCTGATGACAACAGGAATCGGGTTGTTAAGTGGTTGTGCAGTCGAATTTGATCGAATTATTCCATCTGCACGCGACACTTCCCCCCAAGTGCAACGAACGGAAGAACCTGGCGATCGCCCACTGACACCAACTCCAGAAGACACCAATTTTGTGGTTGCAGTTGTAGAAAAAGTAGAACCAGCTGTAGTACGAATTAATACTGCTCGAACCGTAAGACCCGAACTTCCGGAGGTTTTTAACGATCCGTTCTTTCGGCGGTTTTTTGGCGACCGGATACCAACACAGCCGCAAGAGCGAGTTGTGCGCGGAGTTGGCTCTGGTTTTGTCATCAATCCTAATGGCCAAATTTTGACTAATGCTCACGTAGTCAATGATGCTGATACAGTTACGGTAACTTTTTCTAACGGTCAAACTTTTGAAGGTAAAGTACTAGGAACAGACACCGTATCAGATATTGCAGTGGTGCAGGTTCCTGCTCAGAATTTGCCAACTTTAGAATTGGGAAATTCCGAGCAAGTGCGACCAGGACAATGGGCGATCGCTATTGGCAATCCCTTAGGTTTGCAAGAAACTGTGACAGTAGGCGTTGTTAGTGCGGTAGATCGCTCTGTCAGCGATTTTGGAATTTCCGATCGAGGCGCTGGCTTTATTCAAACTGATGCAGCTATTAATCCTGGTAACTCCGGCGGGCCTCTTTTAAATGCTCGCGGTCAAGTTATTGGCGTCAACACTGCTATTATCCAAGGTGCTCAAGGGATAGGCTTTGCCATTCCTATCGACAGAGCACAAAGAATTGCCCAACAATTGATTACCGAAGGCAAAGTTGAATATCCTTACATAGGTATTGAAATGGTAAGCCTCACACCAGATGTTAGGCAAAGAATTAACAATCTTCCCAATAGTGATATTCGCGTGGAAGCAGACAGAGGAGTTGTCATTATCCGTGTCGTTCCTGGTTCTCCAGCAGATCGAGCAGGATTGCGATCGGGAGATGTCATCCAGCAAATCAACAACCAACCAGTTACTACAGCGGAAGAAATTCAGCAAATAGCTGATAAAAGCGGTATTGGTAGCAACTTGCAAATACAACTTTTACGTAATGGACAGACTCAGCAAGTCACAGTCCAACTGGCACCTCGTCCAGCCCAAAACCAGTAAATTTTTCCTTTGCTCAAGTACGGTTGGGCTGGCTATGTATATTCCGAAGATCCCCCCAACCCCCCTTAGCAAGGGGGGCTATAAAATTCTATGCCCCTACCCAATGACAAATGACCAATGACAAATGACAAATGACGACCCTCACGAGTTAAATTTATTCGTGCCGATCTATTTTTCCACAGAAGAATTAGATTTGTGATGTGCGATCGCGGTTGGTGTTTCTTGCTCGTAATATTTTTTTGTGTCTCCCTGCCATTGGTTCAGTATATCTTTGACCAAAACTTCTTTGATCCAAAGCGGAGGTTTCCTCCGTAGACGCCCTCCGGGCGGCTTTCCAAAGGGTTCGGAACTTCGGAGCATCCTGCCCGCCCGTATAAAATACAAGATATTTTACGTTTAATTATGTTGACCTACTTATATCAAGTCCGGATAATCACTTGATATTCCCACTGCGATGCTCCGAAGGAGCGGTTTTTGACCATCGCAAGTATTAGGTAATACCCCAATTACCAATTACCAATTACCGACCTCAACGGATAGTATAAGTGTTCAAGCAGACATGAGATTACTTGTCCTACTGTAAGGGTAAATAAATAGTGAATGTGGCTCCCTCACCGAACTTGCTATTAGCAGTAATGCTACCTCCGTGGGCTTCGATAATGCGTTTGGCGATCGCCAAGCCTAACCCCACTCCCCGACCTTGACGAGAGCGATCGCCTGTGTAGAATTGCTCAAAAATCCGGGGAAGATCGCTGTCTTTTATCCCTTGGCCTTGATCGCGGATTGTCACAACTGCTTGTTTATCTTGCTTGTAAGCAGTGATGAATATTCGGGAATTGGGGGTTGAATGTTTAATGGCGTTATCCAATAAGTTGAGAAATGCTTGCAACAGCCGTTCTGAATCACCCTGTACTTGCAAGTCAGCTACGTTTACATGGGCGGAAATTTGCGAATTTTGCATTCGCGTTTCCACAGCCCTGACTGCACGGCTAATTAAACTAGCAAGCGGGATATTTTGTTTTTCTAGGTGTGTCACCCCAGTTTCCAAACGTCCCAAATCCAGCAGATCGCCAATTAGCCGTGAGAGTCGTTTGGTTTCGTCTTCTACATTTTGAAAAAAGCGATCGCGCACCGCCGGATCGGAAGCAGCCCCACCACGGAGGGCTTCAACCGTCACCAAGACATTACTGATGGGAGTGCGGAGTTCGTGAGATACGTTTGCTAGAAACGCCCGTCGTTCTTGGTCGAGTGAAGCCAAGCGTTCACTCATACGATTAAGTTCTAGTGCTAACTGATCCAACTCGTTGCTTTGGCGAATGTGCAGCTTATCGCCAAAATGACCACTACCTAGGCGAGTTGGAGGGCAACGATTGTAATTGAAAAAGCTGTAGCAGTAACGCTGACAAGCGAACCAGCAACGGCTGAGAGCAGACCACGCGCACCATCCGGGCCACCAGTGTAAATCCAGCCCCACTCTTCAAATGGCCCGTAATAGCCAGCTCGATCAAGAGTCAACATTGCCAACGTCAAGGCGATGGCGATCGCTGCCATAATTGTTGGGACGAACCAGTAACTAGAATGGAGCGAGTCCCAAAGCTTGCTCAGCTTGATGTTGTTCATAGTTCGCCGGGAGTAGATGAGCCGTTGTTTTGCGATCGCATTTCAGCGAGTTTTCTGAGCGAACCACTGATGCTGCGAGGTTTCGGCACTTCACCCCGACCAGCAGGCCAGCCTTCGCGTTGACGAGTGCGATCGCCATCCGTCTCTTCCGTTTGGTCGTGGAAGAGAATTTGCTGTGTGGGGAAAGGTAAGTCAATACCGTTAGCCATCAGTTTCTTCTTAATGTTAGTCAAAACCCGATCTCGCGCATCCAACGCATCAGCACGTCGCGGTGGTTGAATCCACCAACGAGCGCGGATATTTACGGTACTCTCTGCTAATTCCATTACCAGTGCATCTGGGGCAGGTTCTGCCAAGACTCCTTCTGTTTCGTACATCGCTTCCAGAATTAAATGCTTGGCTCGATCAATATCATCCCCGTACCCAATACCAACATCGTACTCGATGCGACAACGCTAAAACAATGTTTGGCAGCAGGACAAAAAAACCATTGACCATCGCCTGAACCTTTTCCCAGGCACTTGATATCTCTGCGTTCATCCCTCTACTCGCTCATCAGTCGTAGCTGATGATAGCCAAAAATAAAAGGGTGAAAATCTACCTCAGGACTTTTAATTGGTGTAACGCGAGGAAGATTGTATTTGGCACTAAAACTCTTGGTGTCTTGGTGTCTTGGTGGTTCAAGATTTTTTAACCACCAAGGCACAAAGACACCAAGTATTCTCAGACTATTGCTAAACGATAGTGAAGGCAGATTGTTGCAGAAGATTGGCATTGACGCCGTTGAGAACGGCTAAAGTTTCGTTTTCAATCCCAATGACTGTATTGTTACCAGATTGGGTGATAGATATTTGCCCGAAGCTCAAGCCGCCTGTAAGACCAATGAAATCTTCACTGATGTTGAAGTCAACAATGGTGTCGGAACCTTCACCTTCTGCTAAAACAAAGGTATCGCGATCGCTTCCTCCAAAGAGAATATCATTTCCCAGACCGCCGCGTAGCGAATCGTCGCCAGCACCAGCCCAAAGTAAATCGTTGCCTTCTGTACCAATCAATTCGTTGTTGCTGTCATTGCCAATAATGAGAGCATTACCAGCGCCATCATCAAAGATAATATTTTCCTCAGAAGTATTGCCATTACCAGATGATGAATTTTCTAATACAGTATCAGTACGGAAGTCAAGATTTTGGATGCGCGTATCTTCCTCTGGAGAAACATCTTCCAGGTCAAATGGAACTTCGCTAAAGTTAGCGGCTAGATATTCTGCGAAAGCATCTTGTTCGGAGTAGTCCGGTGCGAAGGTTGCTGCACCTGTGCGCGTACTGGGGTCGGGATTGTCTGTATCTTCTGTTACCAAATCTAGCCGTTCTGTGTCGGGGAAGGTATAGCCATCGCCTCCGTTTGCTAAGAAGTTGAGGGTAACGGTACGGAAGGTACGAGTAGCATCGCCGACTAACTCACCATTTTCAACGACAACATCAAGAATGTTACCTTCTTGATCTTGCACTGCCAGAGACTGGACGCGATCGCCTGCTGGCAAATCTGGGTCAAAGCTAAACGCCAATCCCGATACTTGTGGGAAGCGTCCGGGTGTTGCTCCTTCCTCTGTCGCCGCTACGCCATGCTCAATTACCCCCAAGAGTTCTTCTGCGGTTAGGGTTACTAGTGTTAATTCGTTATTGAAACGCAGGGCATTAGCAATGTCGAGTTGGGAAATATCCCCCTCTTGTTTGCCTGAGACGGGGTTAGCTTCGGTGGGAGCTTTAATTGCATCTTCGGGGTTGGTCGAACCAGGAGGAAAGGTAAACACACCAATGTTATCACGGATACCACCACCATTTTTGATGGAGATAACTGCATCAGGATCGATTTGCTGGGCAACTGCTAAGTTGGCATCGGCTGTTAAGTTACCTAAATTCGTTTCTTGGGTACGAACATCGCTGCGCGTACCGTTGAGGAAGACACTTGTTTTACCGAAAATATTCCCGTCTTGGGCAACAATTACTTCCTCAAGAGCATCCGTAATTTCCACTATTTCTGGGTCAGGAGTACCATCAACAGCTACAACTCCTTCTTGGTCAGTAGCGTAAGCACCACTGATATTAGGGTCAACGCTATCGGGAATAATCACCCCGTTTTCGTCAAAGTCAACAACCAGACAACCGACATATTTATAGTTACCATCGGTGTTGACTACAGCCACAGGATTACCATCAGCAGCTGTCTGTAGAATTGGGTAAGGGCCTTCTACTTCGTCTCCAACTCGCAGGCGATCGCTCTCATCGGCTAGCAAGGTGTTGGAACCACCGGCGACGATGATATCTACCCCAGTCAGTAACTCTGCTAGCTGTTGCTCTATGCTAATTTGTTGCATATGAGCTAGCAAAACTACTTTGTTAATTTCTGGGTTGTTAGTCAAAAGCTCATCAACAGAAGTTTGAATTTCTGCTGCGAGTGCTGCAACATCAGCCGGATCGCTATCATCAAAGTCTTCTGGCAGTACGGTTACACCACCGGGAGAGGAAATTGTCCGCAGTGTGGGAGTTGTAGCACCGACAACACCAATCTTTTCACCATTTACGGTAATGATAGTGTTGCCAGCAATACTGTTGGGAATTTCACTGGCTTCTTGTCCATCTTCAGTGACTAATGCTGCCAGGTCTTCATCAGTGCTAAAGTCTAAGTTGGCGCTGAGATAGGGAAAATTAGTTCCGGGGTAATCTTCGTCAGCTTGGATTAAATCTGCAACTGTGCCAGTACCCAGGTCAAATTCGTGGTTGCCAAAAGCGATCGCATCAAAGCCCAGTTCGTTTTGAATTAAAATATCTCCTCGACCCTGACCGCCAAAAGCCGTTTCACTGGCAAAGAAGAACGGGCTGGGAATATAGGCATCTCCTGATGAAAGTACTAAGGTGTTAGGATAATCGGGGTTGCCATCACTGTCAGCGTCCTGATTTTTAAGGGCGTTGAGAACTGCGGAAAAGTTGGGCGCATCCTCTAAAGCTGGAACACCTGCTTCTTGATCGGCGGCGTGCAACAGCTGGAGTGTGAAAGCAGAGGTTGATGGTGCTGGAATCTTAACTTCGTAAACTGTCGTTGAACCGCTAACTTCATTGGCAACAACCAGCAAAGGTTGACCGTTAGGACTATCCTCCGCAGAGATGAAAGTTAATCCTTCTGGCCCGAGGTCGCCTACTGCTGCTAACTGTTCTGGTGTGGGGGTGGGATCTCCTTCTTCGTCAACATCAAACTCAACGCTGAAGTCGCGGGGGTTAATATATTGAACAAAGCTGGGGTGAGTTGGTTGGGTGATATCATAGACCATGACTCCGCCAACTCGCTCTAGACCGAGAAATGCGTATGTGCGATCGCCAATAACTCCTGTCACCACTCCCTCTGGTTCCGGGCCTTTATCGTCACTGCGGCTATCAAAGGAGTTGTTACTATCGTTGTTAGAGTTGAAATCTTTGGGTAATAGTTGAGCCGTTATCCGTTCAAATTCATCACCGCTATCGTAAACGAGGTTTCCCTGACTGTCCCAGATGGCGAAGGAACGACCCCCAAAGCTGTAAAGTTCATCAAAATCCCCGTCGCCATCCGTATCGCCTAAAGTATTAGTTACCAACAGGCGTCCTAACGCTGCATCTGCTTGCAGTGCCTCTGCATCCGGGAAAGCTTCAGGGTCTAGTGTCAAATCTTTGACTCGCACCTCTTCGCTAAAAGCGTCATAATCACGGGAATCGCCTTCATTGGCGGTAATAATGTAATTTTCACCAGCAATTGCAAAAGTGGCGATCGCATCAGGTTGATAAATACCTTTGACAGGCCAGTTACGGATGTTAATCTCTTCATCGCGATCGCTGGCATCAAAAGCATGGGATTTCGGATCGACAAGATTTTTGTTAGTTAGCCCTGACCCTACAATATTATCTCCAGAAAACTCATAAGTTTGTAGCGACGAGGCGTAAAGATTATGATCTTTGAAGCCGAGGGGCAAAATATCATTAACAGTACCGCTTTCTATGTCAACCACTGCCAAGGCGTTATTTTCTTGCAATGCTACCCAGGCAGTTTGAGAATCTGGGGAAATAGTGATATATTCTGGCTCTAGATCCTCAGCAACAGAAGCATTCGGCCCAAAAATGCGAACACCTGCATTTTTCAACTCATGAAGTTGGTGATTAAATGCTTTAAAGTCAGCAGTGGTAATATTATCGTCGGTGAGGTTCTCTACTCCAGAGGAAATGTCGATAATACTTACAGAACCTTCTGGGTCAATAGTGTAGTCGTCGTTGGGTTCCCCTTCATTCGCAACTAACACCTTCTTACCGTCGGGAGTGAAGGTTAACATATCAGGCAATGCGCCAACAGTGACAGCATTCAAAAAGTTGCCATCAGTATCGGTGAAAACGACTTTGCCTGGTTCCTGTGTGTTGTCATTTTCGATCGCGATCGCTACGATGCCATTGTTGATGGCAACACTATTAGCACTACCACCAAAAGCTGAAGCGTCGATAGCAAATAGCTTAGTCGGATTGCTAGGTTCACTCAAATCCAAGACATCGACTGTTACATCTTCAGCATTGACTACAAACAGGCGTTGCGAAGTTGGATCGTAAGCTGGAATTTCGGTTGCTCCCTCGTCAAAGATACCTGTTGTATATCTGCCAATTGGCGAAAGTTTAATTGAAGTTGTCATGAGTTTCTAATGACAGTATTTTTATGGTGATTGAAAGTTAACAATGCCACTTGACGAGTTTGTCAACTAAACTACAATAGTGACTTTACGTGTGTAATGTTATTTTTTGATTAAAAAAAGGTAAATAAAAGTTAAAAAGCAGATATTCTTGGATTTTCTTCATTTTTGCAACTAATTCTTTATCTAATCTTTATTGAACTTACATCTCGGAGGCTTTGGCTCCCTACTCAAAACATCTGTGCACAGTGAAAATACGCAAAATTAAGCAAACAATAATTTTTTCTTAAACTTCCAATGAGATTTATGAAGTCAGAAGAGACAAAAAAGAGTTTCTAATTTGACTTCTACTGAACTTGGAGGCATTAATGGCAGATTTGTTGTTCTCGGAATATATTGAGGGAAGCAGTAACAATAAAGCGCTGGAAATTTACAACGGTACTGGTGCTGCCATCGACTTGAGTCTAGAAGGCTACATCATCCAGATGTATTTCAACGGCAACAATTCTCCTGGTCTGACAATTAATCTAACTGGTACAGTCGCAGATGAGGATGTTTTCGTAATTGCCCAAAGTAGTGCTAATGAAGTGATTCTTACTCAAGCAGATCAAACGAATGGCTCGGGATGGTTCAATGGTGATGATGCGATCGTCCTGCGTAAAGGCGGTGTAAATGGTACGATTGTTGATTCTATTGGTCAAATTGGCTTTGATCCGGGTACTGAGTGGGGAAGTGGATTAACTAGTACAGCAGACAACACCTTGCGCCGCAAACTTAGTGTTACAAATGGCGATACCAACCCCTCTGATGTTTTTGACCCCAGCGTTGAATGGGATGGTTACGCCATAGATACATTTGACGACCTGGGAACATATACAACAAATGGTGGTGCAACGCCTTCGCTGAGTTTAAGTGTTTCTCCTATTAGCTTCTTGGAAGCAGCCGGAAATAATGCTGCGATTGGCACACTCACCCGCACGGGAAGCACAGCCAGCGCACTCACCGTCACCTTAGCTAGCAGCGATACTAGCGAGGCGACTGTTCCCACAACAGTGGAAATTCCCGCTGGGGAATCTTCAATAACATTTGATATTGCTGCTGTTGATGATGCGATCGCTGATGGTTCGCAAACTGTTACCTTCACCGCTTCTGCATCTGGGTTTACTAACGGCACAACTACCGTTACAGTAACAGATGATGAAACCACTCCCGGGACTATCCGCATTCGTGATATTCAAGGTGCCAGCCATGTTTCACCCCTGGTTGGTCAAACAGTTTCCGGTGTTCCCGGTATTGTCACGGCGCTGCGTTCTAATGGCTTTTATTTACAAGATCCGAATCCTGATAATAGTGATGCCACTTCCGAAGGAATTTTTGTCTTTACCTCCTCTGCACCCACGGTAACTATTGGTGACTCGGTTTTAGTCAGTGGTACGGTCAGTGAGTTTCGTCCTGGTGGTAGCGACAGCAACAATCTTTCGATTACGCAAATTGGCAGTAACCCAAATATCACTGTACTGTCAAGCGGTAACTCCTTACCTACAGCTACAATTCTAGGCAACGGTGGGCGGACAATCCCAACAACCGCGATCGAAGACGATGCTAATGGTAGTGTAGAAACTAGTGGCAGTTTTGACCCAGCCCAAGATGGCATTGACTTTTACGAAAGTGTAGAAGGAATGCTGGTACAGGTTAATAATGGAGTGGCAGTAGGGCCTACCAATGATTTTGGTGAAATCCCTGTTCTAGCTGACAATGGTGTCAATGCAGGCGTCCGCACGAGTCGCGGCGGCATGGTTATCCAGCCTGACGATTTCAATCCAGAGCGCATTATTATTGATGATGCCATCATTCCCAATGAGCCACAGGTGAATGTCGGCGACAGTTTCAATGGCTCAGTTACAGGTGTAATTGACTACAGCTTTGGTAACTTTAAGTTACTAAATACTGCGCCTCTCCCAAACGTCACCTCTGGTGGCCTAACTCAAGAGACAACAACTCTCACAGGTAGTGAAGACAAACTGACTGTTGCAACCTTCAACGTCGAAAACCTTGACCCTGGTGATGGTAGCGATAAATTTACTCGCCTCGCCAGCGCCATTGTCAACAATCTCAATTCACCAGATATTGTCAGTTTAGAAGAGGTGCAAGATAACAACGGCCCTACCAATGACTCTGTTGTCGATGCTAGCCTTACCTACCAAACCTTAATAAATGCGATCGCCCAAGCAGGTGGCCCTACTTACGAATATCGTCAAATTGACCCAGTAGACGACCAAGACGGCGGTCAACCAGGCGGCAATATTCGCGTTGGTTTCCTATTTAACCCTAATCGTGTTGACTTTGTAGACCGTCCGGGTGGTACATCCACAACGAATACAACTGTAAGCAATGGTGACTCTGGTCCCGAACTTTCTGCTAGTCCTGGTCGCCTCATTGACACCGATCTCTCAAATGCTGATGCTTTCGAGGATAGCCGTAAGCCTGTGGTTGGCGAGTTTGTGTTTAATGGCAATAAAGTGTTTGTGGTGGGCAATCACTTCAATTCCAAAGGCGGCGACCAACCCTTATTCGGACGCTTCCAACCGCCAACACTCACTTCTGAAGCGCAGCGAATTCAACAAGCCGAGATTGTAAATAACTTTGTAGACAGCGTTTTGGCAGCAGATCCTAATGCCAATGTCGTTGTCATGGGCGACCTCAACGACTTCCAATTTTCCAACCCGATCGCAACTTTGAAGGGTAATGTCCTCACTAACCTAATTGATACCCTACCACTGAATGAGCAATACACCTACATCTTTGAGGGTAACTCCCAGGTACTCGACCACATTTTGGTGAGTGATAATCTGGTCAATCGGTCTGAATTTGATGTTGTACATATCAATGCTGAGTTTGCCAATCAAGTCAGCGACCACGATCCGGTGATGGCAAGCTTCACCTTACCTGAACTGTATAACGAAATACTTGGCACAGCAGGCAATGATCATCTTGTGGGAACAGCTAAGAGCGATCGCATCCAGGGTTTAGCCAAAAATGATACTCTCAAAGGCTTGGCTGGCAACGATATTCTTAAAGGCGATGCAGGTAACGACAAACTTTACGGTGGTGAAGGCAACGATATCATCTATGCTGGTCAAGGCAACGATAAAATCTATGCTGACGATGGCGATGACGTAATTTTTGCTGAAGCTGGCAATAATAAAATCGATTCTGGTTTGGGCTTCGATACAGTATTTAGTGGCAGTGGTCGGGATACGTTTGTGCTAGCCTCTGGCGAAGGATTTGATCGGATTGAAAACTTTACAGTCAGTCAAGACCGAATCGAGTTAAGTGGCTTAAAGTTTGCAGACATAACAATTACCCAAGGTACTGGCACGGATGCAAATAACACGCTCATTACTATGACAAATACTGAGGATTTTTTAGCTTCTTTAATTGGAGTGCAAGCTAACACAATCACAAGTTCTGTCTTCAGCGTGATTTAATATACCTCTAAAACAGCGATCGGCGATCGGTTACTTGGTGTCTTAGTGTCTTGGTGAGACCAGCCCCCGTCTTGGCTTCTGCCGAGATGGGGGACTGGCGAACCCGAAGGGTGGTTAATAAAATTTGTTTTTGAACCACAAAGGCACAAAGACACAAAGTAAATCTTAAGTAGCGTGCGTTACGGCTTTGCTATCACGCACAACCTGACAAAGTTTGTGGCGATCGCCTCACATAATATTTAAGTTACTGGGTGGCTTTTTCCCCAAAAGATTGAGACTTTGCACTATTAAAGGAATTGCACTCAGGATAATCAATGCTGACACAAATAAACTAATTATACTGTCAGCCCATAGCCAGTGCATTAACCATACAGCGATCGCTGCCAAAATCACCCCAACTGAACTAATTAAATCTGCTATTACATGCAGAAAAGCTCCCCGCATATTCAAGTCATGGTGACTGCTATCGTGCAACAGAACTACATTCACACCATTCACCCCTAGTCCGATACCAGCAGTAATTAACATAGGTAAACTCAGGATATCAGCAGGGGGAGATTGCAAAGATGCGATCGCTTCGATGCCAATCCAAATTGCGATCGCTACTAGCCCAATGCTATTGAATAATGCTGCCAACACTTCTACCCGATCGCCCAAGTTAGCGCGATCCTTGGATTGGCGTTGAGCAATCCAACTCGCCACCATCGATAGACTCAGCGCGAAACTATCTGAGATCATATGACCGGATTCAGCTTGTAGAGCCACACTATGACAGAAATAGCCAATCGCTAGTTCTGAACCGGCAAAGCAGAGAACTAGTACTAACGCCGTCCCCAGTATGCGAACTTTCTGCTCAGAGAATTGACTGCCTTCACTGTTCAAGGCACAGCCATGAATGCAATCTTGCGAATGGTGATGAAGCATTAAATTAAACACTGAATTTACCTTATTTTGCCATTTTAAGTCCCTAGTATATTTGCTTGTGAATTATGCCATAAATTTCTTTGACGATATTTAAAATCTGGGGTAATGTTAATGCCCTGTTTGCATTTTTAGTTAGGTGGCGATCGCATCTGAGAAAAATTCCTCCGATAGCGTCACAAGTTTGTTACTATGTTTTGCCTAAACTACAGGATATGGTTCTAATCTCAACCGGCATCATCAGGCTAGTTGAGCCTCAAATAATTAGGAGGGAAATTAAATGAAATTTAACCTCGAAATAAAAGATTTGCTCCCCACCGGAAAAATCAAGACCACTCCAAATGAGCAAGAACTGGTGGTTGGATGCGAAAACAGCGATCGCTAATGCGTTTCAATTTGGGTGATTTGCCTTCCATATGAAAAAAACATAAGATGTAGTGGCGTGACCGGACTAATTTGGTGCATTATGATTTTCTTGTGGGACGGGCGTCTCGCCCGTCCCATGCGGCTGTCTGCCCGCTCCACAAAAACTGCATTAGATGCATCATTTTGGGATAAACGCGCCACTACTGGTGTGTCAAGACTAAAATGTTGCATTATCGCTTTCTTGTGGGATGGGCTTCTAGCCCGTCCAGTGCGGACAGGATGTCCACACCACAAGATTTATATTTATGCACTAAATTAGTCCGGTCACGCCACTACACGGATTTTATGTTTAATTTGGTTGAATTACTTACTTAAGTTAGTGTCTGAAATTACTGATTTATCAGCATTCCAAGATAGGCTTTTTTGAGTGCGAGAATTTCGTGACACTAACCATTTTGCATCAGTCAATAAATCAGAGTACAATTGCCTCTAAATTTATTAGTCTGATGCTCAAAAAATCGCGTAATTATCATTAATTTGCAATGATTAACGCACCTGTTTAAGACTCTCAATTTGCTTGGTAAACAGCTCTGTAAACAGACTAATTACCCTCCGTTCTTCGCGTACCTTAATATTAGCAGAAATAGACATTCCTGATTGTAAAGAAATGCTTTTACCTTTAACATTTAGTGATTGTTCATTCAAGCGAATTGTTGCCGGAAAACGATAGTATGGATGTGTTTCAGTTGGTGGTAATGCATCCGAACCTACTGAAATTACTTCTCCTTTGATATCACCAAATTCGCTAAAAGGAAAGGAGTCAATTCTGACATCTACCTTCATTCCTTTCCGCACGAAACCAATATCTTTATTGGTGATGAAAGCTTCAGCAATAAATTTATCGCTTGGGACAATTTTGAGTAATTCTTCACTGCCCTTTGCCACAAATCCAGAATTTTTCGCTTGCAAATCAAAAACAACTCCGGCTACAGGAGCACGGAGTTCCTGATATTTGACGTTTGTTTCTGCTTGCGAAATTTTACTGTTGACGTCTGCCAATTGTTTTTCATTGTCGAGCATAATTTTAGTTAATTGGCTGTCAATCTCGGCAATGCGCTTTTTATTATCAGCTATCTGAGCCAGTACTTTTTTATTAGAACCAGCAACCGTATTTTTCAATTCCTGCTGTCCTTGCTCAATATCAAACTGTAGGCGTTGCTGTTCCTCAACTAATTCTGCTACTTGTGCTGTGAGGTTTTGCACCTTTTTTTGCTGTTGGAGATATTGAAGTTCTGCGATCGCACCTTCTTCTGATAAAGTTTTAAGTTTACCGAAAATTTTATCCTCTATATCTAAACTTGCTTTTGCATCATTAAGTTTAACTTGATTTTGAGCAAGTTTTTTCTTAAGTTGTTCAATCTCTAATTGTGCCGCAGCAGAGCGAGAATCTAATTCTTTTTTGGCTGTTTGTAAACGTTCTTGCTCGTCAATTCCTAAGTCTGTCGCACTAGAGCCAGAGTTTTTTAATTCTGTTCGCAATAACTTATTTTCTGCAATTAAAGCTGCCCGACTTTTTAGCAAAAAAGCAGCTTCTCTTGACAATTTTTCTCGTTCTAATAATTCAATTTCACTGATTTCAGTAGAATCTGCGTCTATTAAACGACGATAAACCTGATTCTCTTGAATCAAAGCAGCACGAATTTTGTTTAAAGAATTTAATTCAGCATTGGTAGCAGTGGAATCAAAAATCAGCAGCAAATCATCGGGTTTTACCTGCTGCCCATCTTTAACATAAACTTTTTTCACCACTCCACTGACTGGTGCTTGAATTTCTTTAACAGTTCCTTCCGGCTTTAATTGACCAGTTGCTGGAACTACTTGTTCAATTTTAGCAAAACTTGCCCAACCAATTCCAACACAAGCTAACCCGATCATGCTCAGCATAATTGCACGCGACCAAACTGGAGATTGGCGTAGCACAACGGATTGCTCAAATTTATCATCTTGATATTCTTGATTCTCTTTGTGATTTTCTGAGTCAATTAAAGGCGCTTCTGAATTTTTTGGTTTTTCATATGTAAGTACACGTGCATCTATTTTTGTTCCGTTTCTATGCTTGCCGTTACAAGAATTGCCATTCATAGCGATTTTAGATTGATAATTGTTAGTAGATAGTAGATAGTAGTTAGTAGTTACTAGTTAGTAGTTAGTTTTTTCCCACCAACCACTAACTACTAACCACTAACCATTCACAAATTCACTTCTTGTTGATTGTATAGGTAATAATAATGGCCTTTTAAAGCCATTAATTCATCATGACTTCCTTGTTCTATAACTCTTCCAGAATCCATTACAACAATAATATCTGCATGTAAAATAGTATTCAGACGATGGGTAATACAAAATACTGTATTTCCCTTAAATGCTTCTGCTAAATTTAGACAAACTTGCCGTTCTGTGGGGTAATCTAAGGCGCTAGTTGCTTCGTCTAATACTAATAACTTTGGTCTTTGTAAAACCGAACGAGCAATGGCAATTCTTTGTCTTTGTCCGCCAGAAAGTCCAGCACCCCGTTCGCCTACTCGCGTATTATAACCGTTTGGCAAGTTCATAATAAATTCGTGAGCGGCTGCGATTTTTGCAGCTGCAATTATTTCGTCTGTTGTTGCTTCGGGATTTGTCAAAGCAATGTTTTCTTGCACTGTACCGTCAAACAACAGCGTCTCTTGAGGAACTACTCCAACTTGTCTTCGTAGGGAATAAAGTTCTACTTTGGCAATATCGTAACCATCAATTAAAATTCTGCCTGATTCTGGTTCGTACAGCCTGAGCAGCAACTTCATCATCGTACTTTTACCCGACCCACTTTGTCCAACAATTCCGATAAATTTTCCACTAGGAAAATCGAGATTGATATTGCAAAGTTGCAAGGGGCCACCTCTGTTAAAGCGGAAGGAAATATTTTCATATTTCACTACTCCTTCAATGGCAGGTAAGGGAATGTTGTAGCGGTCTTGTTCGGCTTCCTGGGGTGTATCAACAATATCACTTAAACGCTCTAGAGATAGAGCGGTTTCTTGGAAGCTTTGCCAAAGTTGAGCCAAACGCAATATGGGGCTAGTGACGTAACCTGAGATAATTCTAAAGGCGATTAATTCTCCTAAAGTTAATTCCCCTTGGAGTACTAAATAAGCTCCTACCCATAAAATTAACAAGCTACTTAGTTTATTGAGAAAGTTACTAGTAGAACTAGCGAGGGTAGATGTGACTACCGTTTTGAAACCAGCTGCGACATAACGAGCATAACGCTCTTGCCAAGAAAAGCGCGATCGCAACTCGATATTTTGCGCTTTGACTGTTTGTATTCCCGACATTACCTCAACTAAATAAGATTGAGTTTCGGCATTGCGTTCGGCTTTGGTTCGTAACTGTTTTCTGATCGTGGGAGCGGCGATAGAAGTAATGATGATAAATACTGGAATAGTGGCTAAACCAACAAGGGTTAATTTCCAGCTGTAAATCACCATCACGATGATATAAACCACCGAAAATAGTGCATCTAACCCGACTGTTAAAGCAGTACCAGTGAGAAAAGAGCGGATATGTTCTAATTCGTTGATGCGAGTAGAAATTTCTCCGACGGGTCGGCGTTCAAAATATTGCAGTGGTAGACGCAGCAAGTGGTCGATAATTTCCGACCCCAAACTCATGTCAATGCGATTGGTAGTGTCAACAAATAAATATGTGCGTAGTGTGGTCAGTATAGCTTCAAACAACCCTACAACTAATAGTAAAGCACCTAAAATATGCAGGGTGTTAATACTATTATTATTAATTACTTGATCGATAATTAACTGAATTACTAGTGGGTTCGCTAATCCTGCTAATTGCACGAAGAAGGAAGCAACAAAGACTTCTAAAAGTACGCGGCGGTAGCGTGATAAATAGGGAAGAAACCATTGCAAACCAAAGCGTTGTTGGGGTGTTGCTTTGGTGCGAGAAAGTAGTAATACCCTTATCCGAAGCGGATAATTGCTTTCTTCTACATCTAATTTGGCAAGCAGTTCAGTAGGTTTCCATCGCTGGATTCCCTGGGATGGTACACCTAAAACTACAACGCGATCGCTCGCTTCATAAACAACACCATAACTTTCGCCATAGCGAATCAGTGCAGGGGTGGGAATGCGCGTTAGGCGATCGCAAGGTATATCTAGCAATTGCGCCCTGAGTCCGATTAATTCTGACAAGTAAGCACATAGTTGAAACGATATCGTACTCTGTCGTTTCATCTGCTCTGTTAAGATACGGCGAATCACCTCGCGGCGAAAAGGCATTTCCAAATGTTTCGAGACCATTTGGAAACAGGCGATCGCTGAATTTAATTGTCCTTCACCGTGAAAATACGGATACTTTTTGAGTTTTTGTTTACTTTTTGTGGTAGTGCGTTGTGGTGGTGACGCTTCTTCGTAAGGTGCATAGGGAATTTCAATTTCATCCGTTATCTCTGCGTTAGTGTTGTTTAGTATTTGTAAATCCGACGCACGCAAACCAATCAATCGTGCCGGACTTTTCCCCTGAACCTCAACCGTGTCTTGCAGATTTCTGAATTCCAAACGAGAACCACAAGCAAAGTTCTTTACAGTTCCGCCGCCATTGACAAACCAGATGCTTTCACGATCCAGTTGACGAAGTGGTGTTTTTCCTGGTGGGAGGTAATCTACTTTCGCTTCTGCCAAAGCATTTTGAGCGAGTTCTTTCAGATTTAAACTGCTTAAAGCTTGCACTTCTGGTTGCACACCGAGGACATCAAAGATTTCCACCAAGTGGCAACAGTTTTTGCGAATCTCGGCAAAAGGCTGGAAGGTGAGTAAGCGTAAATACTCGTCAGCACTCAACGTTAAACATGTGACTTCGGTAGAAGCGATCGCGATCTCACAGGCAACCTCTCGCAACAGACTAATCTCGCCGAGAATTGCTCCTGGTTGCAGCAACTTTAACGTGGTTGGCTGTTGCGTACGGGGATCGTATGCCAATAGGCGAGCTTTTCCTTCATAAATAATTATTACTCGCTCAGGAATTCTTTCTTTGCCGATAATCTTCTGACCTAGACGATAGCGCCAAGGTTGGAGTTGTTGTGATAAATCTGCGATAACTTCACTTGATAATTGGTCAAAACCCTCAAGTGTGGCGAGAAATTCTTGAAAAGTGCTTTTAGTATAAGTCATGCTAAATAGAATGAGGAGTGAAAAATTATAGTTAACGTCTAAAAAGATGAAAAGCTCACATTTGCAGGAACTCAGCTTACCGCCAAACCTATCTGTTCTCCAATTAAGTTGAGAAATCCCGTTCCAAAATGTTGAATCTCCAAAAAACTTGCGTGTTCCGGTGCAGTTTTATAAACCCGGAATGTCTTCATCAGCCCCAAAGTTGCAGCACTTTCTAAAGGACTAACAAAGCTGGTATCGCGGTCAAGAAAATAAGACTGGCTAGCCCAATAAGCCATTTGATTGGCATTCAAAAAGTAGCAGCCAGCATGGGGATTAAGGGTACGACGAAAGGTGATTGGCATCCCCAAAATTTTGCCTTTGAGTTCTGGTTGCTCATTTACATTTTGAAAACGTGCAGTCACCCGTGGCGCTAAATCACCATCAATATAGGCTTTGCAATTCAAATTGCGAGTAGAAACTTCGTAGCGATTAGGCTGGAGTAGACATAGATCGCTTGCTTGTTGAGTAAACCAATTTAATTTGATAAAAAACCAAGGATCGTGAAGGATCAAATCATCTTCGAGGAAACAATAGTAATCGTACTGACCTAAGCAATCCCGCAGCACCGCTTGGCATTCAAATCCTAACAGCAATGGTTCTGCTTTAGTAGGATAATGCTCGTAAAAATGAGCAGGCAAACGCAAATGATTGAGGAGATGATAATCTTTGGTCGTACAAATAACAATATCCAGATGGTTGGCTTGCATCTGGTTCGCAGGAAAAGCCAGCTTCTGCCCAATATTGATAATACTTTGAGATTTACCAAACAGCTGATGCAAAGCAGCAAGGCTTTGACTTAACGCTAACAGGCGAGGTCGGGGATCTTTCCTTTGGGAAGCGTGCTTACCCTTGCTGTCAGGATTAAAAAAGTGGGCAATAGTAACAAGAATCCGCATTGACGTTACAAGGTTTTGAAACTAAGTTGCTAGGTATAAAAATTGTTTTTAGTTCAATACGGTTCAGTTAAGGTTTTGATCCCCCCTAGCCCCCCGATGAATTGGGGGGAAATTTACTTTAAAGTCCCCCTTGGGAAGGGGGATTTAGGAGGATCTCCAAAGATTGAATTGTACTAACTGAACTGTATTGGTTTTTGGTTATGGTTGCAGTCAGGTGACGAAACTGGGTAGGAACATTTTAGGTTTTTGGGCGGGCAGGATGCCCACCCCACTTAATATTGGATAATTAATGTGATATCATCCGAAGTTGCGGAATATGGAATTAAATCCATATTCCTAAGCGGATGTCTGTAAAGTTAGAAGACAAAGTCGGTAGCATCAACATTGGTGGCAGTGAAGTTTGCCAGGGTAATCGTATCTGTACCGAAAAGCGAGCTAGAAATCACCGTGTTTGCACCATTTTGAGTGACCGTCAAATTTGTGAAGTCGGTCTCAAATGCCGTAAGGTCAATTTTGTCTGCACCATCCGCGAAACCATTAATGCGATCGCTACCGAAGCCCGATGCAAAGATAAAGGTGTCGTTGCCAGCTCCACCATTCATGGTATCGTTGCCAGCTCCACCAATGAGGGTATCAATGCCACCCCCACCATTGAGGTTGTCATTACCAGCACCGCCTGTCAGGGTATCACGGCCACCTGCCCCAGCTAAGATATCATTGCCGTTACCACCATTGAGATAATCATTACCATCAACCCCATTGAGGTTATCATTACCATCACCGCCATCGAGGTAATCATTACCACCAGCACCGTTAAGGGTATCATTGCCATCAAAGCCGAAGATGTTATCTTTGCCACTCGTTCCGTTAATGGTATCGTCAGCAGCAGTTCCCAGGGTGAGACCAATAGTATCAACCGCGATCGCTCCTGTGAGGTTCGCCCCGATAAAGGTGGAATCGGTAAAGTTGCCTTTCGACAGGTTAGCGTTGGTCAAATCGGCATTTGTGAAATTTGCATTCACAGCGATCGCGTCGGTGGTGAGTACCCCACTCAAGTTGGCGCCTGTGAAGTTGGCATCGGTAAAGTTGCCTTTCGACAGGTTAGCGTTATTAGTCAGATTGGCATTGGTGAAATTGGCATTATTTGCAACAGCCTCCGTCAGGTCGCCTCCCGTCAGATTCACATTAGTCAGGTTAGTACCAGTGAGGTTAGCACCCTTTAAGTTACCCTCTGTCAGGTTAGCACCCGTCAAGTCAGCTCCACTGAGGTCGGCAAATTCCAAAACGGCATTGTCAAGTTGAACACCTCCTGTAAGGTTTGCTCCTGTCAAATTCGCGTCTCCAAGAAAGGCTCCACTCAAGTCTGCTCCTACAAAGGAAGCATTACTCAGATTGGCATCGTCTAAGAATATCCCTTCTCCGTTGACTTGAGTAAAGTTAGCTCCACTCAGATTAGTGTCAGCAAATCTCGCACCACTGAGGTTAGTCACAGTAACGTTGCCACTGCCATCTACAAACGGACTAAAATCAGTACCTGTGAGAACGATATCTTCTGCGCTAAAGTTGCTTAAATTAGCGCCACGAAAGCTGGTAGCAGTTATTTCTGTTGGAGTCAGGGGAGTTGTATCAGTCAGGACAACACCACTCAAATTAGCTAGGTCAAAGGTACTATTTTGCAGAGTAACGTCAGTGAAATTGCTTAGGCGGAAGTCGGCACCTGTTGCATTGACGTTGATCAGGAGAGTAGCTTCCAGATCAGCCTCTTGCAAGTTGGCATTCACTAGCGTCGCACCCGTGAAGTCAGCCGCTTTCAGCTTAGCCAGAGACAAATCGGCTCCCGTAAAGTTAGCCCCAGTCAGGTTGGGACGTTCAGATTGTTCGCCGCTAAGATTGGCTTCCCGCAGGTCAGCATTGGTCAGGTTGGCATTTGACAGATTGATGTCTGTCGTGTTGATTTTAAATAGATTAGCCTGTTCCAAGTTTGCCCCACTGAGATTGACATTCTGCAATGTGGCTAGAGAAAAATTAGCTGGTGTCGGAAAGCTGGCATTCGGGGCAAAGATGGCATTTGATGCATTAACGTTGATCAGAACTGCTTCTGAGAAGTTAGTGCTTCTCAGCAGCGTATCAACGAATTGGACATCGGTGAGGCTGGCTTTGAAAAAAGTCGAGCCATTCAGGTCTTGACCGTTAAAGTTGTCTCCATTGAGGATTTGATTGCTAAAGTCTAAAGCTGGCATGATTATGTACCCTCAGAAAATCTAATTGGTTTGAAGTTTGAAAATTTAAGCTGTTTTTTTACTTCCACTTATTGGGAAGTTTTTTGTTGCAGTTGCTTTTTGGGCTTTGCAATTAAAGGATGCGATCGCTTTCTCAATTGCAAGTAATGACTGAAGCTGAAAATCTATTCCCCAATCCCCGATCCCTATTAGAAGATAAAGTCGGTAGCATCAACATTGCTGGCAGTAAAGTTTGCCAGGGTAATCGTATCTGTACCGAAAAGCGAGCTGGAAATCATCGTGTTTGCACCATTTTGAGTGGCCGTCAAAGACCCGAAACTGGTCGCAAATGCCGTTAGGTCAATTTTGTCTTCACCGTCCGCGAAACCATTAATGCGATCGCTACCGAAGCCCGATGCAAAGATAAAAGTATCGTTCCCAGCCCCACCATTGAGGGTATCGTTACCACCACCACCAATCAAGGTATCATTACCACCTGCCCCAAGCAGTATATCAGCGCCAGCACCACCAATCAGGGTATCTCGTCCGGCACCACCATTGAGGCTATCACTACCAGCACCACCATCGAGATAATCATTACCTGCATTACCAGTGAGGGTGTCATTGCCAGCATTACCAAAGATGTTATCGTTGCCATCTGTCCCATTCAGAATGTTGTCTCCAGCATCTCCAACAATTAGACCAATGGCATCAACCGCGATCGCACCAGTGAGATCGGCTCCAAAAAAGGTGGCATCAGTGAAGTTGCCTTTAGACAAGATTGTATTGGTCAAGTTGGCATTGGTGAAATTGGTATTATTTGCAACAACTTCCGTCAGATCGCCTCCGGTCAGATTAACATTAGTAAGGTTAGCACCTGTAAGGTTAGCAGCCTTTAAGTTACCCTCTGTCAGGTTAGCACCTGTGAAGTTTGCACCTGTCAAGTTAGTATCGTCTAAGAAGATGCCTTCTGCGTTGGCTTGTGTGAAATTAGCTCCACTAAAATCGCTATCAGCAAATTTAGCCCCACTGAGGTTTGTGTTCGTAGAACCTGAAGGACTGAAATCTGCCCCCGTCAAAATAAGGTCTTCTGCGTCAAGGTTGCTTAAATTAGCGCCACGAAATCTGACATTGCTTGGCTGTGTTGGGTCGAGTAATCCCACATCACTTATAGAGACTTCACTGAAATTAGCTAGGTCAAAGATAGGGTTTTGCAGAGTCACATCTGTGAAGTTACTCTTAGTGAAGTTAGCACCCGTTGCATCGACGTTGACCAAGAGAGTGGCTTCCAGATCAGCTTCTTCTAGGTTAGCATTCACTAGCTTCGCGCCCGTTAAGTCAGCGGCTTTCAGCTTAGCCTTAAATAAATCGGCTCCCGTGAAGTTAGCCCCAGCTAGATTCGGGCGTTCAGACTGTTCACCACTAAGATTGGCTTCCCGCAGGTTAGCATTAGTCAGGTTGGCGTTTGACAGGTTGATGTCTTTGGTGTTGATCAGCGACAGATTAGCCTGTCTCAGATTGGCTCCACTGAGATTGACATTCTCTAATGTCGCCTTGAAGAAATTAGCTGGTTGAGGAAAGTTATTATTAGGGGCAAAAATAGCACCAGATGCATTAACGTTGTACAGCTTGGCTTCTTCAAAGTTAGTGCCTCTTAGCCCTGTATTGACAAATTGGACATTTGTAAGGGTGGCTTTGAAAAAAGTGGAACCATTCAGGTTTTGACTGCTAAAGTCGTTTCCTACCAAGTTTTGTTCGCTGAAGTCTAAAGCTGGCATGGTAAGCTCCTCACAAAAATTTTATCGGTTTGCAGTTTCAGAATTTAAGCTGGTTTTTGCACTTCCACAGCTTGTGGTGTGGAAGCTTGCTGTTGTAGTTGCTCTTTTAACCAAGAAGAGAAGAGTTCGTTCAGTAACCGTTGCCGCATAGTATCGTCAAGCTGTGCTGGTATAAACTTTTCCAGCCGCACAATCACCCACCAATCTCCGATGTGGATTGGTGGCGATAGCTGACCTACTTGGCTGATAGCAAGAATTCGGGCTAATTTAGGATGGGGTGTACTCAATGCTACTGGCCCTATTAAGCCACCAGTCTGAGCCTCTGAACCTTGGGAGTATTGCCTTGCTAGTTCGGGAAAGGACTGTTCACCCTCTAGAAGGCGGAAGTAAAGTTCTTGAGCAACATCTGCATCTTGAGTGCGAAGTAGGGAATAGACTACTTGGTCAAGTTGTTGTTTGCGTTTGTAAAAGTAGGATTCTAATTTGCTACCCCAAGTGGCTTGTTTAAATTTCTCAATTTTCAGGTTCCGGGTTGCTAGGTCTAAAAATTGTGTTTCACTCATACCCTGCTGCTGCAACCAAGCTTGGCGTTCAGCCTCTGATGTCAATTGATGCTGTTCGCAAAAGTCTTGGCAACACTTGGCTTGTTCTTCGCTTGTGCTGCTAAAAGATGCGATCGCTTCATCAATAACAAGTTCTTGCTTGAGTTTTGGTAGCAGTTGATACCTACTTAACAGGGGAATAATTTCTTGAGTTGTCACCGTCTGGTTATGGATTTGTAAGATAGCTGGAGATGTTGCTAATGAATTCTCCGCATCTTTATGTCTCCCATTTGAACCGTTTTTTTCAGTTATGGCTATTGGCTTTAGCTTAGTTCCCTCCCACGGGGAAACTAATTTGCCGTTGCTGTTATCTTCTTGCTGCTGTATCCATTGCAGATGTTGCGGCAATAACTCCGACAAGTCATAGCGCTTTTGAATTGTTTCCCTCGCCTTGACACGGATCGAAGCCATTCGGTCTCGATGCTTGAGCGCTTCTTCAATGCGATCGCAAATTTCCTGGGGTGAAAAGAAGTCTACCAAAAAACCATTGGCGCCATCTTGGATCACCTCAGTCACAGGAGGAGTTCTAGAAGCTACCAGCAAGCAACCTGCGGATAAAACCTCCAGCATTGACCAAGACAAGACGAAGGGACGGGTGAGATAAACGTGTACAGAGGAAGCCTGGAGAACTTGCAGATATTCATGATAAGGCAACCAGCCCGTAAAATGAACTCTGCTGAGGTCGAGAGGATATTTTCCCAGCATCACCTCTTTGTAACTTTTGCCATCAGGCAGAGGCTTGCCATAGGCTACCCGGTTTTCTCCCACAATTACTACATGACACTGGGGTCGTCGCTGCTGAAGTAGAGCAACTGCCTCAATGAACTGCGGAAAACCCCGATAAGGTTCCATACCGCGTGCTACATAAGTAACAAGTTCTTCTGCGTGAGAAAGGTCTAGATTGATCCGGGGGAGAACTAACTTTGCCCCTGGCTTGGGGCAAAAGAATTCAGTGTCAATACCATCATGAAGCACGTTAATCTTATTGTGATACTCTAGTGGGAATTGCTGGCGCTGCCAATAAGTTGGAGAAAGACCGCGATCGCAACTATATAAATCTATTAAGATAGGAGCATTTTTAATGCGAATCCGGGCTTCATCGTCAGCAGTAAGTGATTCGGTGGGATCAAAGTCTGCATCAGAACCATGAGCATGGTAAAACCATTCAAAATAGCACAGTAATTTGGCTTTTGGAAAAATATCTTTGATTAACAGAGTTGGACCCCAGCCCGAATGACCATAGACTACATCTGGGATAAACCCACGAGCTTTTAGTTGTTCTGCCATTCTATAAACGCCCTGAGCTTGAAGAACGGCATTCTCCAAAGGTCGAACATAGTGGTGAGTTTCTGGTCGAGCTTCTCGTTTAGCCTTATAAAAGGCTTTGTTGACACCAGGTAAACTTCCTTCACGACGAGTAGTACCGAAAACAACTTGGTTATTACTATCTTTGGCAATAGCTGCTGCCACATGACGAAATTGGGCAGGGAAATTGGGGTGCAAAAATAAAATTCGCATGGCTTTTTGATTATTCATCTCCTGCTGTCCCTCTAGTTGGGACAGCAAGAGATTAAAATGGAGACACAATCCGAAAAGTAGCTCAGCAAGTTATGGAGACGCTGGGCTGCTCATTTAGGTTTGGGGTAACTTCAGGTGCGTTCTACTCGGATTTTTCCAAGTACACTGCCTGGTTGCCCATTTTTTAGGCGAGAAAATCTGCCTCTGTGATATTGCTGGGATTTGTGTTAAGCACAGTTGCTATCAGTTCGCCAGTTTCAGTAACTGTGATCAAAGTATTATTACCACTGCCTGAGATCGTCAGCGTCTCAAAGGCGAAATCATACTCGAAGAAGTCTACACCATCCTGGAAGCCTTGGATGATGTCGCCTACAGGAGCAGGTACTGGTGGCTCACCTGGATCTGGTGGCTCTGGCACAAATTCCGTGTTTATCAACACAAATACATCACTGCCGTCACCGCCAATCAGCGTGTCGGCTGCGGTTTGGTCTTCAAGGTCTTCACCGCCAGTAAGAGTGTCATTTCCAGGCCCACCCAAAACTCTATCAACGCCAGTACCGCCATCGACAAAGTCATCGCCAGCTTGACCATTAAGGGTGTCATTGCCACCACCGCCGAGGACGGTGTCATTACCACCTGCACCAAAGAGGGAGTCGTTGTCTTCTCCACCATCAATCAAGTCAGCTTCAGCTCCACCAGTGATGGTCTCTAAGCCAGCACCGCCCAACAGTGTGCTTGGGCCTGCTCCGCCATCAAGGACATCATTGCCGTCTCCACCATCTAAGGTGTCAGCACCGTCTCCACCCGAGAGGATGTCATCACCACCATAGCCATAGAGAACGTCATCGCCTGCTCCACCAACGAGGGAATCATTGGCACCAGCACTTAAGCTGTCAGCATCACCGTAAAGGGTGTCATTGCCATCTCCGCCTACGAGGGTATCAGCGCCAGCGGCACCCAAGGTGTCATCACCTTCAAGAACGTCATTCCCAGCTAAACCATTTAGGAAGTCACTGTCAGCACCGCCCTGAAGGGTGTCGCCTTCATTTAGGCTGTTGCTACCAACTAGCGAGTCATTGCCTGCCCCACCATCAACCTCGCTCTTACCATCAGGGTTATTCTCAATTGTCAGAGTGTCATTACCAGCTCCGCCCAACAGAGTATCCTCGAAGCCACCAAATATCCAGTCGTTGCCAGCACCACCTTCCAAGAGGTCTTTGCCATCAAGAACATCAGTAGGACTCGTCCCACCATTGAGGGTGTCATTACCGTTCTCACCATAGAGTGAATCCTCACCTGCATCCCCAAATAGTCTGTCGGCACCGTTTCCACCAAATATGGTGTCCTTATCTTCCCCACCTTGGATCAGGTCAGGGCCGCCTAAGCCGGAGAGTTCGTCTTCACCAGCAAAGCCTCGTATTGTATCAGCGTTATTAGTACCTTGAAGGGTATCCTTGTCTGGCGTTCCGTTGATTATTGCCATAAACTAATTCCTTGTTTTCCAAACACAATTTTGCTAGCTAACTTGAACGTGCTGGATGCACGGTACAAAGTCAGTTGTTGCACTCTCACCATTCCCCCCTCTCCCAAACTTAGGAGAGGGGCATCAAAGTCATGGTGAGAAGATATTGTAGGAAGTTTTCAAACATACTCCACACAACCTCACGATTAAGCATCTGCAATAGAAATGGATTGGTACTTTAGCTCATGTAGTAACGCAAGGATGGACATTGGTAGCTTTCAACAGAGTTGAAGCAATACAAGTAACAACAATGCAAGCATGTCAAACAATGACGTAATTGCACGTCTTAACTTGCCATCCTGTTTCTAGAAGGTCGATTCAGTATTCAGAATTGTCTTTATGGGTGAGACAAGGCAGGGGGGGGAGACGCAGACTAAAGATTTCTCCGCAGCTTACTTTCTCTTCCACACTAGATTAATTAGTATGACCAAAAATCTCAGGTCATAAATTAACTTTTTGAATGCATCCCTACATTCTGAAAATAAGCCGTGAGAGTCAAACTCTTGAGGATGATAAAAAAACTGCTTGCAGCTTTGTCACCAAGCCTGCTTGTGAAAAAACAATTTATTTTTCAACTTCTCTTTACATTTCTCTTTTTCAGAGAAATTGCTTCGGAACACGCTATTTATTTTTATGGTAACAGACTGCACTTGTCAATACTTTGTGTCGGTTTTAATCATAAGATATATCTATAGATAAATAAAAAAAGCCAGTTTAAATATTGGCTGAATAAGAAACTCGGCTAAGTTCAGTCATTTCAATCTCAATAATTAAAAAATGTTTAACTGACAAATCAGTGAAACGGACTAGTCAATTTCCCAGATGGCACAGAATCTTCTTTGGCCTTCGCACACATATCCTGGTTGGATATGTTGTGTTGATGGTCTTTTCTGCTACGGTAGCTATCCTAGCTATTCGCCAGGTTCTCTTTTTTCGTCTAGAAAAACGGATAGAAAGGTCTTTGCTTCAAGAAATGAAGGAATTCCAGCAGTTGACTACGAGAATAAATCCCAAAACTAATCAACCTTTTGGAGATGACATTCGTTCCATTTTTAATGTATTTCTTAATACTAATATCCCCAGTGATGATGAATTTCTTTTGACATTGTTGAACGGTAAAATCTACAAGTATAGCCCGAGAGCACTACCGAGCTGGATCAAAGAAAATTATTATTTACTAGAGCATTTAGCTCAACTAACAAAGGCTGAGCGAGGTAAATTCTACACCATAGACGGTGTTGTAATTTACCTCGCTCAGCCTGTAATTAGGGGAAAAACTCACGGAGTATTCGTGGTGCTTCAATCTACTGCTGGTGAAAGTTGGGAGGTGGCTGAGACGGTTTTTGTCATTATCCAGGTGATGCTTGTTGTTGCGATTTTAGCTTCGTTATTGGCTTGGGTAATAGCTGGAAGGGTGCTCACACCCCTACGCCTGCTTACTGAAACTACTCGTTCGATTAGCGAGTCTGACCTGATGCGACGCATCCCTGTAAAAGGTTCAGACGAAATCGCCGAACTCACTATTACTTTCAACGAGATGCTCCAAAGACTGCAAGCAGCCTTTTCTAGTCAACGAGATTTTATTGATGATGCAAGTCATGAACTGCGGACGCCGATTACAATTATCCGAGGTCATCTGGAACTGCTGGGTGAAGACCCTCAAGAACGACGGGAAACGATAGAATTAGTCACTGATGAGCTAGACCGCATGAGTCGCTTTGTCGATGACCTGCTATTACTAGCTAAGGCTGAGCGACCCGATTTTTTAAAGTTAGAAATCGTAGAAATTAGCTCATTCACCAAAGAACTGTACGCTAAGGCCAAAACTTTAGCCCATCGAAACTGGTGTTTAGAGGCTGTGGCTAGTGGTCGCATTACGGTTGATCCTCAGCGACTGACTCAGGCAATCATAAACTTGGTTGTGAATGCTACTCAACATACCCAAGAAGGTGATGCGATCGCCCTTGGTTCGGCGCTAACAAATGGTAAAGCGCGTTTCTGGGTGCGTGACACAGGCGAAGGAATCTCCTTTTGTGACCAAAAACGGATTTTTGAGCGCTTTGCTCGTGGCTCTAGCAGTCCCCGTCGTTCCGAGGGTGCTGGTTTGGGATTGGCAATTGTAAAGAAAATAACAGAAGCTCACAGCGGTTGGGTCGAACTTGTGAGCCGCCCGCTGGGGGGTTCTACTTTCACCATAGTTATTCCCCTGAAATCAAACTAGGAAGGTCTTTGTATGAGCCGAATTTTGATCGCAGAAGATGAACCTCGCATTGCCAGCTTTTTAGAGAAAGGTTTTAAGGCTAGTGGTTTTACCACCTCCGTAGTGTCCAACGGTGATGAAGCTATTTTCATGGCTTGTAGTGGTGATTTTGATCTACTGATCTTGGATATTGGTATTCCAGGCAAAAATGGGTGGGTAGTGTTGGCAGAATTACGCGGGCAGGGACAACTACTACCTGTGATTATTCTCACCGCTCGCGACAGTATAAAGGATAAGGTAAATGGTTTGGAAGGAGGCGCTGACGACTACGTTACTAAGCCATTTAAATTTGAGGAGCTTTTAGCTAGGGTACGCCTGCGATTGCGTAATCGTCAGCCCAAGGATGAAGATCAGATGTTGTTGAGTTTAGGCGATATTGTCCTTGACCTGCGTACTCGTCAGGTGAGAGTAGGCAACCACTCCATTGAACTATCAGCTAAAGAATTTGCCTTGACTGAAACTTTTATGCGTTATCCTGGGCAAGTCTTGACCCGGCAGCAACTGCTTAGTCATGCCTGGGGTTATGATTATGACCCTTATACCAATATTGTTGATGTCTACGTTGGTTATCTGCGTAAAAAGCTAGGTGACAAACGCATTGAGACGGTTAGGGGCATGGGCTATCGGTTGCGTTCATGAGAAAATTCTCATCAAAAACTTAATAGTAATTTATCTGCGTAGATCAAAATAGGAATAAGCAAAGGAACACAACATTATTTTTCCCTATAAAATCGGCTAGAGCCGCAGTTTAGTAAAAAGAATTGACAACAACAGTTTTTCTAGAACTCTCAAGTGAGGTGAATATGGCGTAATGTCTCTCTATCACTTTAGTCAAAAACTATATCTGAGATCTGTCCTGAAAATAAGAAACTCTTAACAGGGAACAGAGAACAGGGAAGAGAGATTTTCATCCTTTGCTGTGCGCCTCGGTGCATGGAATTCGTTGAACCTGGTAAAAACACCCCAAATTTTCTTGTGGGATGGGTGTCTCCACCCGTCCCATCTGAAGGGCGAGCAGGATGCCCACCCTACAATCCGGGATAATTTATTTCTTGGAAATCCCTAATACCCAAACCCAACAACAAGATTTGGAAGGATTGGCGAAATTTTATAATTGTTCGCAAGGTGAAAGAAAGCGAGATTAATCCCATGATGAGTATGGCAAAAATTGCAACACGTCTCACTCGCGCGCGATCGCCCAATTTGGTTTGTGCCTGTTGGAGCCTCACCCAAAATCAAATAAGCTGTTAGATGCAGTATTTGTAAACTCCAAAGGCGAATATATTGTTAAATTCGCCCTTACTAATTGCTTACGTAATTTTAGAGTCAATCATCTTTACAACAGTCTCCATAATATTGACTAGTTGTTTCATTTCTAGTTTTGGTAATAGTCTGAGAATTAATGCTTCAATATCTTCTGGTGATTCCGGTTCTGTTATCTCTTCATCATCTGCATTGACAGGCTCAAGAAAGATTTCATCACAAGCAAAGCTGTCTAACCATTGATTCAACTCTGGAGGTAAGTGTTTGTAGTTATGTTTGCCTTTGAAGATATTCCAATCAGAGTTGAAATCTAAGAAGCGAATCTCCCCATTTTCATCAACGTATCCTCCCCAGTTTATGTCTTCCACGCCTTTAAGTTTGACGAGGTACTGTGGCGGCTCATTTTCCTTAGTTGACTCAATATAAAATAGACCCAAATCCCACCATTTTTCAGGCAAGTCAAACTGCACAAAAAATTGGTAGAGCGCATCCCTTTCACTCATTTGCTCAGGCATTGCTTAATCCTCTATTTGCGATCGTAAGCCAGCCTTGACTGGAAGGTCTGCGTTTATATCCTGCCTGTTGTTGACACCAATTGTTCATGCGGACAAGACTTTTTACTTAACTTTGTTCCAATTATTCAAGTAAAAAATCTCACCTTTGTGACGCAAACAAGTAATATTTTTACATTTTTTATGAACTAAAGAATGATTTAAACACAAAGACACTAAGACACAAAGAGGAAAATAGTCTTCTCTACTAAGATAGTGGTTCGTTTTTTACACACCTTGACAGGGCTACCTTTACAGGATTAGTTTTTGTAGCCACACGCTTTAGGTGTGGAAATATTTCAGAAAAAAGCAGAGACTTCCCCTCGTCAAGAGCTAGCTTGACACACCTTAAATTCGACATTAGTGCATAAATAAATTTTAGTCCTGTTATTGACTTTCAACACAGGAGAAAGTCATTAAAAAATGCTTATGAATTATTTGTATTTCAATCACGAAATATCTCTGATTATGTAAATCATAATAAGCTTATTATCAATAATTAATATTTTGTTATATGACTAAGCCTGTTGGAAGCAAGACCAAAGCTACTGTCTGGGTGGTGGAAAATGACAAAATGCGATCGCGCCTAGACGATCTGACCACTGAAGAACCTTTAGAGATTCGCCTTGCCTATCCCCGTCGTACAGTTGCTGTAACCATGCGAACACCAGGGGCAGATTTTGAACTTGCTGCTGGTTTTCTCTACACTGAAGGAGTTATTAGCGATCGCCAAGATATCCAACGTTTGAGTTATTGCGTGGATACCGAAATAGATAGCGAACAACGCTACAATATTGTAAATGTAGAACTCAAAGAAGATTTGCATCCAGATTTACAGCTTTTGGAGCGTCACTTCTACACCTCCAGCGCCTGTGGAGTTTGTGGCAAAGCTAGTCTTGAAGCTTTGCATTTGCGTGGTTGTTCCGTAATACCGCCAACACCAACAGTTACATCAGAAATTTTCTACAGCCTACCAGAGCAACTGAGGGCGGCTCAAGGTGTATTTAAAGCAACAGGAAGTTTGCACGCTGCGGCATTGTTTGATGTCCAAGGGCAGTTATTGACACTGAGAGAGGACGTAGGACGCCACAATGCCCTAGATAAATTAATAGGTTCGGCTTTGCTGAGTGACAACTTACCTTTGAGCGATCGCATTGTCATGGTCAGCGGACGTTCTAGTTTTGAGATTCTACAAAAGTGTACAGCAGCAGGAGTTCCGATTGTCTGTGCTGTTTCCGCTCCTAGCAGTTTAGCAGTTTCCGTGGCTCAGGAATTTGGAATTACTTTAATTGGATTTTTACGCGGGGAACGGTTCAACGTATATTCTGGAGTGGAGAGGATAGTAACGAAAGCTTGACAAAGCCAATGTAAATTATACCAACAGGTGAGTGACATGAAAGATTTTCAAATACAAGGAGTAAACCATATTGCGTTAGTCTGTAAGGATATGGCACGCACCGTAGACTTTTACACTAACGTACTTGGTCTAGATTTAATCAAAACCATTGCCCTACCAGACGGTGGTCAACATTTCTTTTTTGATATTGGTAACGGAGATGCTTTGGCTTTTTTCTGGTTTCCGCAAGCACCAGAAGCTGTACCAGGTATTGCATCGCCTCCCCGTGATGCTTGGCAAACTGGCAATATAGCCACAGCGCATGGCTCAATGAATCATTTGGCCTTCAATGTTCCAGTCGAAAAACTGGAGGAGTATAAAGAAAAATTGGTTGCCAAAGGTGTAGAAGTAACTCCTGTTATGCACCATGCCGATGTTCCTTCTGGCTTTGTTCCAGAACAGGATGAAACTACATTTATTTCCTCAATTTATTTCTTCGATCCTGATGGTATCTTGCTTGAATTTGCCACAAATGTGCGCCAGTTGGGCGATCCTGAAAGGGATCTACAGCATAAACCAATTTCAGCAGTCGGTAGAGTAGAATAAACTAGCTAAACAGAATTATCATGCCATGATGGCGAGTGAGGACTTCACAGCTAAAGCTATTTTTCGCTTCCAATATCAGACAAATATGGTTTTCCAATGTACTGATGCATTCGTCACCCTGGCATCTTCTCAGATTGAAAAATTAGTTGATTTCTACACTAATTTACTATCTAGTAACCCAGTAATCATAATTCCAAATGTGTATGCAGAGTTTCAATTTCCTGGTTTGCGATTGGGTATTTTTAAACCAAAACAAACCCACAATTCAGAATTTGAGAACTCCGCTAAAACCAAGATGAGTTTGTGTTTACAGGTAAATAATTTAGAAAATGCGATCGCTCACCTTACAGCCTTGGGCTATCCCCCACCCGGAGAAATTATCAACACTTCCCACGGTCGAGAAATTTACGCCTACGATCCTGATGGTAATCGTCTAATTTTACATCAATCTGCTATACAAGATCATTAGTCATTCGTTATTAGTATAGACAAATGACAAATGACTAAGGACTAAGAAAAAAAATGGCCATTAATCAAAACTATAAATTAAACCTAATCCAGTGGTATCCCGGTCATATTGCCAAAGCCGAAAAAGCACTTCAGGAACAGCTCAAGCTGGTAGATGTAGTACTAGAAGTACGAGATGCTAGAATTCCTTTGGCAACCTACCATCCCCAAATACCAAAGTGGGTGGGTAGTAAAAAACGGGTGTTGGTGCTGAACCGCTTAGATATGATTTCTCCGCAAGTACGGCAATTGTGGACAGATTGGTTTAAAAGTCAAGGTGAAGTACCTTATTTTACTAATGCCCAACAAGGGCAAGGAGTGGCGGCGGTGTCAAAAGCAGCACAAGCTGCTGGGGTGGAGATAAATCAACGAAGACGCGATCGCGGTATGCTACCCCGTCCAGTCCGTGCTGTGGTGATTGGTTTTCCCAATGTTGGCAAGTCGGCTTTAATTAACCGCTTGGTAGGAAAGCGAGTAGTGGAAAGCGCGGCTCGTCCTGGGGTGACTCGTCAACTGCGCTGGGTGCGAATTTCGCAAGATTTAGAATTGCTGGATGCTCCTGGTGTTATTCCTGCCAAGTTGGAAGATCAAGAAGCTGGATTGAAACTAGCCATTTGTGATGATATTGGTGAAGCAGCTTATGATAATCAACTAATCGCAGCAGCATTCGTAGATTTACTGAACGACCTCTATTATAGAGCACCTGATTTATTACCAAAAAATCCCTTGCGATCTCGCTATCAACTCGATCCCACATCTTCCACGGGCGAATCATATTTACACGAATTAGCAGAACTTCGCAATAAAGGTGATGTAGAGAGAACTGCACGCCAACTTTTAACAGATTTTCGTAAGGGTTTATTGGGTACTATTCCCCTGGAATTACCGCCAATCTGAAGGCAGAAAATTTATTTCCACCGTTGAGGTAAATTAAAGCCGTCACAAAATCATGTTTTAGAAATCGACAGATGCACAATAAAAGTTTTTCCTCTACCTTCCCCCCTATAAGAGGGGGGAATGAGGGGGTACACACGGATTGATTTTCCGTATGCCCTCTGCCTTCTGCCTTATTTCCCAGAACAAACATTTCTCGTTCGACTCTTCCAAATCCAACCAGACTCGGGAGAACTAATTTCTAGCCAGCCGCCTTGTTGTCTGCCAGTAACTGTCACTTTCGTTCCGGCTTTCACAACTTTTCCTGTTTTCCTGTGTCCAGATAAAGAGCGTAAATTGGATGACCTAACAACAACAATACAATTATTTTTTTCTTCCGTTTTATTTTTATTATCAGCCGTTTCTGTAACTTGATTTTTTGCAACGATAGGCGAGGGTTGGGGTGGACGACTTGTCATAATTACACCCACAGCAAGGAGAACGCTAGCACCACCACCAGCTATTAACAATGGCAAGTGGCGACGTTTGATTTGAAAATTGCTTTGTGAAGCACCAGTTTTCACCAGGTTCTGTGTTTGGGGTATTGTTGGTGGAATAGTGATTGGCGATTTAGTTGTGGGATCTGGCGGAACGTAGCAAGGTTTTGCTAATTCTTGGAGCGATCGCACAATCTTAGTTGCAGACAAATAGCCTTGTTGCAAATACTCGCGTAATACCTGGTTGACAACCACCGCTACAGCCGTTGGTGTGTTGGGACTGGTAATAGCAGCGACTGCTTCCCGGACATCGGCTGCTGACTGATAGCGGTATTTGTAATATTGGCGCACCATCTTACTCAAGATCGCTGCTAAGGAGTCGCTAACTTGGGCATGATGCTGCCAGAGTATTTCTCCACTTACAGGTTCTTCTCCTAGCTGTTTGGGATTCATGCCTGTTAAAGCTTGAATAGCAATCATACCAAGAGCATAAATATCACTATTGGGATGTGGCTTACCCAATGCTTGCTCACTTGGCATATAACCAGGTGTACCAATGGGAACCGTTTCATTTTTGAGTTGTTCTGGAGTCATCAGTGAATACATCTTCACTTGCTTGACAGCACCAAAGTCAACTAGAACCAGCTTGTTGTCTGAACTGCGACGGATTAAATTAGGGGGCTTGAGATCCTGATGGATGACCTCATGACTGTGGACAAATTCTAAAATGGGTAAAACTTCTTGCAGGAGGTGAATTACTTGGTCTTCACTCCACCGCACTCCTGGTTGTATTTCCAACGACAGCGGATTACCAGGGATATACTCCTGCACCAAGTAGAATTCTTCGTCTTCCTCAAAGTAAGCTAACAGTCGGGGAATCTGGTCATGATTGCCCAGCTTTTCCAGGGTTTCGGCTTCCCTTTTAAACAAGCGTCTAGCTGTTTCCAAAAAATCGGGATCGCTGATAGCTGGTTGGAGATGTTTTACTACGCACAGAGGATTGCCAGGACGGCGAGTGTCTTCGGCAATATAAGTATGACCGAATCCTCCTTGACCTAGCATTTTAACCACCTTGTATCGCCGATCTAGCAATGTGCCAATCATGCTATGGCTAAACTAATGTAAAAAATTAACAACAATAGACTTTTACAATAATTCAGTATTTTCTTCAGGATTAATCGCAAAATTTATGTATAAAGATTGAATATCCAATTTTTCACAGCATTTTGTTGATGAATGCGGATGAATGCGATCGCCCCTTGATCTCACATTCCATGCAAACAAATCATACTTGCACACCTTACCAGAACTTCGCTAGCAAGGTGATGTAGAACAGATTGCACCTCAGTGACTAAGCTAAAGCACATTTAAATTGCATATTATATTTTCTCAATTTCTTGTGGGGTGGGCATCCTGCCCGCCCGTATAAAATACGTTTAATTATGTTGACCTACTTAAAATAATTCAATTTAACAGTAATATTTATAACTTAATTGCTAATTTCGAGTTGTCGGAATGCTCGGGGAAGTGCCATAAATAATAAGGATTAAACCTTGGCATATTCCCCAGTTTCCAAGATAGATCACACCCATGACTGAACTCAAACTGCGCTTGCAAGAGGGAAATACAGAAAGAACGGTGACAGTCGATCAAGATGTATTCACCATCGGTCGTTTGCCGGAATGCGATCTATACTTACCCTTTGGAGGAGTTTCTCGTTGGCACGCCCGTCTGGTGAGAACGGCTGCGAATATCTGGGCGATTGAGGATATGGGCAGTAAAAACGGGACGCAATTGAACGATCGCCTTGTCACCTCTCCTCAGCAGGTGCGTCACGGTGACATTATTTGGTTGGGGGATGTGAGTGTTGTAGTACTGTTGACAGATGCTTTGGCAACAGTAATGCCCAAGCAGATTGACACTGGCGAACACAGAACTATTTTTCACAACGTCAAACAACTACAACAACAATGGATACAAGGTGATAGTCACAACGGTGATATCAGCAACAAAGATAAAAGTATTGCTCGTCTCAAAGACTTGGTAGATATAGCCAAAAATCTTTCTGCGGCAGCATCTATAGAAGCAATTTTCTCGCAAGTACAGGAAGTCGTCTTTCGTTATTTAAATAGTATCGATCGCTTGGCATTGTTAATCGATATCAGTGGTGGCGGCAAATTGGAGTTATTGAATGCTGCTACTAGAAATACTTGTCAATATGAATATCTACCAAATGATGGTAGCTGGATTAGCCGTAGTATTTGTCAGAAGGTATTTGAAGAAAAAGTTGCCATTCAAACCGCTGATGCCCAGCATGATGAACGCTTTGCCGGCGAACACAGTATTTTAGTCAAAGATATTCGCAGTGCAATGGCAGTACCTTTGTGGGATGAAAATAAGGTGGTTGGTGTTCTCTATGCCGATGCCCATCTCTCTTCTTACCATTGGGCAAAAGAAGGTGAAGAAGAACTCAGCTTTTTTTCCGCTTTGGCAAACCTTGTCGCTTCCAGCGTCCAACGTTGGCTATTGGCAGAAAAACTCAAAAGTGAAGAAGTGATTCGCCACAGACTAGAACGCTATCATTCTCCGGGAGTTGTGCAGCAATTGATAGCAGTGGGAGCATTGCCTGATGGCCGTTTACCTCCACGCGAGAGTGAAATCAGCATTTTGTTTGCAGATATTGTCGGTTTTACCGCGATCTCTGAACGGTTCACAGCCAATGAGATTGCCGAATTGCTGAATAAATTATTTGAGGAAATGCTGCAAGAAGTGTTTGCCTATGGCGGCACTTTGGATAAGTATATTGGCGATTGTATCATGGCATTTTTTGGCGCTCCCGAACCACAACCAGATCATGCCGAACGCGCAGTGTCTTCAGCAATGAAAATGCTTGCTCGTCTGGAACATCTGAATGCTAGTAATTTTTGGCAGGAACCTCTGCAATTAAGGATTGCAATTAATAGCGGTAAGGCTGTAGTTGGAGATGTCGGCAGTTCCCAACGGGTAGACTACACTGCCTTAGGTGCAACTATAAATCTGGCTGCACGCATGGAAGCAATTTGTCCCCCTGGTGAATGCGTTGTCAGTGAAGTCACTTATCGAATGCTGTCAAAATCTTCATACTTTCAAGTGATGGGAGACTATCGCTTTAAGGGTATTGATCGATTAGTCAAAGTTTATAAAACTTGTCATCAACCTTAAATTTGAACCTACTTGTGAGAAAAGTAGGTAGTGGCAAAAGCATTAAAAACTATATTCCCAACCTTTAGAAAAAAAGTAGGAAAAGTAAGAAAAGTATGCAAATAATTCTAGTAGAAAAGCTAATAGTATTGCTGGAAAGTTAGATAGGGTAAAGAATAACGCTATTTTATCTAGTGTGTAATACTGACTGTAAAAATATTTGAACGTGTGATTTGTTAATTGACATTTATAATTTCAATTGTATAAGATAAGTATGAGAAAACTATAACTTCATAACTAATGCATTGTCTTGAATGTTACAGTTTCAAGTTTTTGGAAATTCTAACTACAGGGGTAAGCTGTTGCACTGTCAAGCATGTATCTTGATGCTAAATTTGTGTCAAAAACAGTAAATATTTCCTCTTATTTTTCAGAATTGCTCATATCCACAATATTATAGCTAGCCTATTAATTAACCCCCACAAAATGCTGTCTAGCCTAATACATATACACTATCTTTACAATTCCTCAAGGTTGTCAAATGACCGTTTATAAATATCAGGTCGGTGGCAGTCTAACTATTGATGCTCCTAGTTATGTTGAGCGACAGGCTGACACGCAACTATATGAAGCGCTCAAAGCTGGTGAATTTTGTTATGTTCTCAACTCCCGGCAAATGGGTAAATCTTCACTGCTAGTTAGAACTCGGCATCGCTTGCAACAAGAAGGGTTCAAATGCACGACAGTCGATATGACCAATATTGGCTGCGAAAATATTACTCCTCAGCAGTGGTACAAGGGAATTGTTGGTGAGTTATGTTTAGGTTTTAAGCTGTTAGGAAAGATTAACTTAAAAAAGTGGTGGCAGGAACATGAAGATATTCCTTTACTTCAGAGATTGAGCCGATTTATTTCTGAAGTACTGCTAGTTCAACTTCCTGATGAAAGACCGTTCATCTTTATTGATGAAGTTGATAGTATTAAGAGCCTAAATTTTTCCGTTGATGACTTTTTTGCTTTGATTCGGTTTTGCTATAACCAAAGAGCGGTAGACCCAGAATACAATCGCATTACATTTGCTATTTGTGGGGTGACAACACCATCAGATTTAATTCAAGATCCAAAGCGCACCCCTTTTAATATTGGTAAAGCAATAGAACTGCATGGCTTTACTTTAGATGAAGTCCAGCCATTAGCTCAAGGATTAAAAGTTAAAGAAGGTAATGCTCAGGCAATTCTCAAAGAAATTTTAGCTTGGACAGGGGGGCAACCTTTTCTGACGCAAAAATTGTGTCAGTTGGTAATGAGTTCAAGTCAAGACACAGTGCCCCCCGGTACAGAGGCGTTTTGGGTGGAAGGTATTGTTAAATCTCGTATTATCCAAAAGTGGGAATCTCAGGACGAACCAGAACATTTGCGGACAATTCGCGATCGCCTCCTCTCGAACGAACAAATAGCAGGGCGCGTCCTGGGAATATACCAGCAAATTTTGGCTGGTACGGTTGTACCAAGCAACGACAGTCGAGAACAAATTGAACTACTTCTGTCGGGTTTAGTTGTCAATCGGCAGGGATATCTAGAAGTAAAGAACCCAATCTATCAAGCAATCTTTAGCTCTGAATGGGTTGCAAGACACATAGAGAATCTGCCTCCCTACGCTCAACGCTTCAATGCTTGGATCGCCTCACACGAACAAGATGAGTCTCAGCTTTTGATTGGAACGGCATTAGACTCAGCATTGACTTGGGCCAGAAATAAAAGCCTCAGCGACCTAGATTATCGCTTTTTAGCCGCAAGTCAGGAACTAACAAAACGAGAAATTGAAAGCGATTTAGCAGCACAAAAGCAGGCTAGACAAATTGAACGAGAAAAAGCGAAATTTGCGATACTCGCTGCCAAACAAGCTCATCAAATCCTGGCAGACGCACGCAAAACTGCTAAACGAAATGCTCAAAAGTTGCGCCTGGGCAAAGGTTGGATCGCCAGCATTGCTGGGGGAGTAACTAGTTTAGTCCTGCTTGTGCGTACAAGCGGACTACTACAAGGTATGGAGTGGACAATACTAGATCGCTTTTTTCAAGCACGTCCAAGACCAGAAATTGAGCCTCAGATTACGATTATTACGATTGATGAGCCACATATTCAGCAAATAGGTCAGTTTCCTGTGCCAGATCGCGTGTTAGCTCAAGCTATCCAGACTTTAAGAAGCAAAAAACCCAGAGCAATTGGACTGGATTTATATCGAGATTTGCCTGTAGAACCCGGTTATCAGGAATTAGTCAGACAGTTTAGGACAACTCCCAACTTGATTGGCATTGAAAAAGCAGTGGGTCATCAGGTTCCCTCATCACCTGTTTTAGCTCAATTGGGTCAGGTGGCCCTTGCCGATCGGGTTTTGGATGCAGATGGCAAGGTGCGTCGTGCTTTGCTGTCAGTGAAACTTTCAAACAATGAATTACGCCTTAATCTAGGCTTGCGACTGGCGCTACGCTACTTGGAAGATCTTGGTATTAAACCTGAACCCCTCCCAAACAATCCCAATCGGATACGTCTGGGGAAAGCTATACTTGTTCCTTTTCAAGCCAACGATGGGGGCTATGTCCGGGCTGATGCAGGCGGGTATCAAATTTTGCTTAACTATCACAGCACTCAGGAACAATTTCAAACCTTCTCGATCGCAGATTTGTTAGCTAATCGCATACCATCAGAAAAATTGCGCGATCGCGTTGTCCTGATCGGTTCAATTGCTGAAAGTGTCAACGACAGGTTTCAAACACCTTACAGCAACCAGATTTTTGGTTCTCCGAAACAAATGGCAGGTGTGATGGTTCATGCAAACATCACCAGCCAGATTGTAAGTGCAGCGTTACAAGGACAGCCCATACTACAAGTTTGGTCGGAAGGAGTCGAATGGCTTTGGATTTTGCTTTGGTCTGGAGTGGGAGCAGTGTTAAGTTGGCAACTTAAGTCATCCAGATCGATAGTCGCTGCTGTTGCGATTGCAGGAGGAGGGCTGATGGGAATTGCCTACCTTACCTTTTTACAGGGTTGGTGGATTCCTACTGTCCCTCCGATGATTGGGCTTGTAGTTACTGCTATGACTCTGCCGATAGTCACTAATAGGCATTTAGAAAAAATTCAGCTTCGTCAAACTTTAGAATTGCTGGTTGCTATTACCAAAGAACAACCAGCTGCTGGACAAATTGCCATTGAATATCTCAAGCAGGCAGAAAGCCAAGAAAATCAGGCATTGATTGAGCGGATGGTTGCTCAAGAACCAAGAATCATCTTGGAACATCTTCAGAGTCAAAATGGACTTAATTGAACAATCGGGTCGCGATCGCCAAATAACTAGTATCTAGATATACTTTTTTCCTAATTCAACTTAGTGTCTTAGTGTCTTAGTGGTTCAATAAAATTTAACTTTCCATAAAACAGACCAATAACGGAGTATAAAATGGCGAAAGAAATAGAGCGTAAATTTTTACTTAAAGGAGATGATTGGAGAAAACTAGCTGAGGGTAGTGTATACCGTCAAGGATACATTCCTACACAAGGAGCGACTGTACGTGTTCGCATAGTAGGAAACCAAGGTTACTTAACAATTAAAGGCCCCAGTGTCAAATATTCGAGGTCTGAGTTTGAGTACCCCATTCCGATTGAAGATGCGAAGGAAATGCTTGAAACATTGTGCGATCGCCCTTTAATAGAAAAAATCAGATACAAAGTAGAGTGGGGTGGTTTGATCTGGGAAATAGATGAGTTTGAAGGAGTCAATAAAGGACTGATATTAGCAGAAGTCGAACTCAGCGATGAAAAACAAGAGATTGAATTGCCAAGCTGGATTGGCGAAGAAGTTTCAAGCAACCCCAGGTATTACAACAGAAATTTAGTGAAATACCCCTTTTCGCAATGGTAATTAATGGTAATTAGCGATCGCTTGCCAACTTATCAGCAATACGTGTAGTCTCTGGCAACCGATATTTGGGCGTGCAACGCAATACATAATCAATTGCTGTAGTCAGGCTGATGCGATGACCGCTAGAGACATATACAGGCTTAACTCCAATGCGTGTCCTTAACACAGCCCCAATAGTTTCACCTTTATGTACCAGTGGCTGCCAGCTACCTCTTGTTTCTGACAAGTCTTCATGCTTGCCGATGAGTAAGGATTTAGCTACACCGATAGTAGGAATATCTACTAGTACACCCAGATGACAAGCTATTCCAAATCTGCGGGGATGAGCTATTCCTTGACCATCACACAAAATTAAATCTGGTGTTATTTTTATCTTTTCTAGAGCATCCAAAACAGCTGGTATTTCCCGAAAAGAGAGAAAACCAGGAATATAGGGAAAAGATGTGGGACGACGTGCAATGCTCGTCTCTTGTAACTGCAAATCAGGAAAACTCAGTACTGCTACTGCCGCACGGCTAATTGTACCATCAGTTTCAAAACCCATATCTACTCCAGCAACGTATTGCACAGGTTCTTGGAATTGATCGCTGGTAATGACCTCAGATTGCAGTTTTTCTTGGATTGCTATAGCTTCCTCTACTGTCAGAGTCCAAGCATGACGTTGATAAATCTTCATACTTAAAGTTGCAGTTGAAAAGTAATTTTTCGGCGTTGCTGATTGCGGTATGAATTAAGCAGATACAGGAAAGAGCTTTAATAATATTGTGGGGTGGGCATCCTGCCCGCCCGTATAAAATACAAGATCGCGCACTTTCCTATATTGAGTATTTAATAAAATTGAGCCAGAGTGATTCCATAACAAGCTGTCGTTAGGAACGCACTTATTGTCATTACAACACTAAGTCTTGTGGTTAGGAACGCACTTGTCGTCGTTACGACACCAAGTCTTGTCATTACAACACAGCGAAACTTTTGCACCAAGACTTTGCGATCCTCTGCGCTTACCTCCGCGTCCCTCTGCGTTTAAAATCCCTACTCTTTTACTTCACCTCAACCCCAACTGCTGCTTTAACGCCTCTGGCATATTCACCGCTTTATCTAAGCCACGCACACCGCCCCACTCTAAATTTTCATTCCAAGTCATTTTTTCTAAGTTAGCGTCGCTAAGGTCAGCACCACTAAGGTCAGCTTCGTTAAGAATGACGCCACTAAGATCGGCTTCGTTGAGAATTACTTCACTAAGATCTACACCGCTGAGGTCAGCACCGAGGAGAATCGCACTTTTGAGGTTAGCACCGTGGAGTTTGGCACCGTTGAGTTTAGCGTAGCTGAGATCCGCAGCAATGAGGATGGCATCCCGGAGATTGGCACCAAAGAGGATGGTGTCGCTGAGGTTAGTACCTTTGAGAGTGGCATGATTGAGGTCAGTACCGCTGAGGTCGGCGCGGCAAAGGTCGGCATGACTAAGGTTAGCGCCGTTGAGGATCGCGTCACTGAGGTTAGCACCAAAGAGGATGGCGTGATTAAGGTGGCTGCTGCTGAGTTTGGCATCCCGGAAGTTCGCGCTGGTGAGGTTGGCGTGGCTGAGGTCAGCACCGTTTAGATTAGCACTGCTAAGGTCAGCACTGGAAAGCTCAGCACGGTTGAGGTCAGCACCACTGAAATTAGCACCACTAAGGTTAGCACTGCTGAGGTCGGTACATCTGAGGCTAGCAGCACTGAGGTTAGCACCGCTGAGGTTGGCATCGCCAAGGTTAGCAGCACTGAGATTAGCACCGCTGAAGTTAGCACCAGTGAGATTAGCATCACCAAAATAAGCACCGCTAAGGTTGGCATTGCTGAAGTTAACACCAGTCAGGTTTGCATCGCCGAGATAAGCACCGCTTAAGTTGCTGCCTTGGAGAAATTCCCCGACAATATTACTAAAATTGCCGATTTCTATGGCATCACTATAGTTGATAACACGCAGCAGCCCGGATGTGAAGAAGTTATCTGTATCGCGTTGACCAGAGGGATAGAAAATTATTTTTGCCTTTAGGTCATCTCGATGTTGAGCATAGCAGTGTAACTCTAACAGCAAAATCAGCACGTTCAGCCCTGTATTGATGTCTACTTGCCGCAGTCCGATCGCCATATTTTGCGCTTGCAACTGCAACATCTTTTTCTGTGGTAGGTTATCATGAGGTGCTGCGTCTATAAATTCCCCTTGACACCAGCGCTGATAAAATTGGTCTAAACGCTGAAATAGCGCCACCGGGCAGAAATCGCGACTGGCAATCAGTTTCTGGATGAGAACTTCTACAATTTCTCCTTGGAGTGCCCCATTGCCAAATAAATCGTAAATCTTTTCATCCAACTGGCGATCGCTAATTCTAAAACTCCCACCAGCAACCGTTTTTGTCCATTCTTCTAAACTTTCTTGCAATTGTTCGCTCAACAGCAATTCTCTGAAATTAGTTTGAGTCTTGTTAATTTTTAATAAAGTCAAACCTAATTCGGACTCAAGATGTGTTTGGTCTGACATCTGTTCTGCTTGCGATCTCCTGACATAAGTTATCAAACGCTTCCATACTTCAGATAACCGTGCCATACTTGTATCCATGAATACTATTACACCCGCTGATGATCTAGAGCTAACCTGAAGACTTTTCTTTGCCAAGATGGTTGTCAACCATCTAAAGTATTAGTATTATTTGTTACGCTTTTTGCATTTCATCTTTTAATCGACTTTTCCTTTTATTTAACCTAAAATGTCTAGCTAAAACGTTTTTTGTTTGTCAGTAACTCCCAGCAATCTGATTGAATTGTTATACTATCTTGTCAGCAACTTTATCTGGTCAGATGTAAAAATAACACGTACTGTCTGCTACAGATACAATTGTTAGCAAAAATACTACAGTAAAACATTGCAACAAGGTTCTTAAATGTCAGTGATAAACGACAGAAAAGTTTATTGCTTGATATTAGGCAGCTATATATATTGTCATCTGCCAATAGTATGGTGAGGAGTGGAGAAAGCAGTATTAGTTTACAGGTATTAGAACTTAGATAGAGAACGAAGCCAGGGACAGTTCGGATGAAGAGACTTACTTGTTGTGTTGTTGCTTTACATGGTTTGCTTTTTGGAATAGTTACCGCTAATGCCAAGTCACTGGCGGTGGAAGCAGGACAAAAAGGCATACAGACGTCGGAACGTGGGGACGCGCACAGAGGAGTTAACGATCTTCCCCTACCCTTGTCTAAAGTTTGGACGATCGATAACAACCAAAAGCCACAGCGCCAATCTTTTATTTGGGTACAGAATACTAAAAAAGCAGGGCACCAACCATTTTTGTTAGTAGGGAAAAATCCAGATAAACCGGATAAAGAGAAGCCAGAAGACGAAGACGACAAGCCTAGTTCAAAACCGTCAAAGAAGGATGAAGATGAGCTTAAAGCCTTTGATGAAGTAGTAAAAGATACTAAAAAACAGCAAGGACTGTTTACTCTATATCGCAGTAAGAAAAATAATAAACTATATCTGGAGATTAAACCGGAGCAGCTCAATCAAAATTTCTTGGCCACAGCGACGTTAGAATCGGGCATTGGTGAAGCTGGAATCTACAGCGGTATGCCTTTGCAGGATTTCTTATTTTACTTTCAGCGGGTGGATAATAAATTAAACTTTGTTGTCCGCAATGTCAATTTCCGTACTCGTGAAGGAGATCCACAGGCGCGATCGCTAGCTAGATCATTTAGTGACTCAGTTCTTTACACCATTGATATTAAAAGCGTTCATGCACAACGCAAATCCATTTTGATCGACTTGAGTGACTTGCTGCTTACAGACATAGCAGGATTATCTTCTAGTTTGGGACTGCCAGAAAGTGCAGACAAATCGTATTTTGGTAATGCCAAAGCTTTCCCAGAAAATATCGAGATTGAGTCCATAATGAATTTCTCTGGCAGTAATAGCGATGAATATGACGAACAAACGCTGGGTTTTACAGCCCTACCTGACAGTCGTGGCTTTACCCTGCGCGTTCACTACAGTCTTTCTCAACTCCCAAATAATAATTATCAACCCAGGTTAGCAGACGATCGCGTTGGTTATTTCATCACCGCTTACCAAGATGTATCCAACGACGAACGTAGAGATCCGTTTGTCCGTTACATCAACCGCTGGCATTTAGAAAAACAAGACCCCAACGCCCCAATTTCTCCGCCCAAACAACCAATAGTCTTTTGGATTGACAATGCTGTTCCTCTCGAATACCGTAATGCCATTAAAGAAGGTGTCTTGATGTGGAACAAAGCCTTTGAAGCAGCTGGTTTTAAAGATGCGATCCAGGTGCAGCAAATGCCGAATGATGCAAAATGGGAACCTGCGGATATCCGCTTCAACACAATTCGTTGGATCAATACGATAGATGGATATTTTGCGATGGGGCCTTCCCGTGTCAATCCACTGACGGGACAAATTTTGAACGCCAGCATTTTAGTGGATGCAAGTTTTATCCGCGCCCTTAAGAGTGAGTATCGCCAGATAGTGCAGCCTAACGAAGAACTAAAAACTCGTACTTCCTTAACGGCGTTGATGCAAAATCGCCTGCTTTGCACCAATGGTTTAGAAGCGAAAGGCAATGATGTTGCTACCAACAAGCAGCAATTACAGAAGCCATTTGCCAGACGTTTGTCCAAACTGGCAGGAGAGTATGACCTTTGTTATGGCATGGAAGCTGCTAACCAATTTGCCTTTGGTTCCTTGGCTATGTCACTGCTGCAACAGATGCCTCCTACTAGTAACCAGGTGAAAAACTATATCCATCAGTATTTAAGGCTAATTATTGCTCACGAAGTCGGACACACCTTGGGGTTACGACACAACTTCCGTGGTAGTACTCTTCTACCACCAGAAGAAATGCACAACACACAAGTCACCAATAAAACAGGTCTTGTCTCGTCTGTGATGGACTACATTCCACCAAACATTGCACCTCAAGGCACCAAGCAGGGAGATTATTTTCCTAGTTCGGTAGGATCTTATGACGAGTGGGCCATTCAGTATGGTTATACACAATTTCCGATTGCATCTCCCATATCTCCCGTAGCTGAAAAGCCATTTTTGAATAAAATTCTCGAACAATCTGAAAAGCCGGAATTGAGCTATGCTACAGACGAAGATGTGTATGACCTAGACCCGACTGCTGACGCTTGGGATAACAGCAGTAACGTTTTGCTTTACTCACAGTGGCAGCTGGAAAATGCGCGGACAATGTGGGGTCGTCTCAACCAGCGGTATCCGGTTGAGGGCGAGAGTTACACTGATGTCAGAGAACGGTTTGGTACAGTATTGGGAAATTATTTCCAAAACATTTATTACGCTACAAAATATATTGGCGGACAGTCGTTTTACAGAGTTCATGGTGGCAACAAGCAAGGAAAATTACCATTTCAACCAGTGCCATTAGAAAAACAACGTAAAGCCTTAGCACTTGTGCAAAAATATGTCTTTTCTGAAGAAGCCTTTAACTTCTCGCCAGATCTGCTGAATAAATTAGCACCTTCCCGTTGGCGGCACTGGGGTAGCAACCCTCGTATTGGTCGCTTGGACTATCCCATTCACGACTTGGTATTGTTTATGCAGAGTTTGGTTTTGTGGGATTTGCTATCAAGCGATCGCCTCTCCCGCCTCAAGGATCTCGAACTCAAAAATGAGGAAGGAAAATCACTTACTTTGCCTGAGTTATTTGATACTCTCCAATCAGGAATTTGGACAGAGGTAGTAAAACCCGATGGCAAGAACATCAAAATTTCTAGCCTGCGTCGCGGCATCCAGCGACAATACCTGGAAACCTTGATAGAAATGGTGTTGCGAAAACAAGATGTCCCTGAAGACGCCCGTACTCTGGCTTGGTATAAACTACGGCAACTAAATGAAAAGCTGGCAGGCATGAGTTCTGAAGATGAGTATACCAAGGCACATTTATTAGAGACGCGCGATCGCATTCAGAAAGTTTTGGACGCGCCTTTGCAAGGGAATTAATTTAAGGGGAAAGGGTAAAGGAGAAAGGGAAAAGGGAAAGGGATGGATATTTACCCTTTCCCCTTACCCTTTAACATGCATCTCAGCTATAACTCAGATCAAAGGTGCTAATCCGAAAAGTATTGAAAGGGATTTCATTAATCCTTTACCCGACTTTTGCAAGAAGTCTAATTGTGAAATCAGTTGCAAACGAAATTTGCGATCGCCAATCTTAATAAGAATAATTTCGGTTAGTTTTTCAGGCTTCCTTTACATACTTCTCAGCCAACTCTCAGAAAATTTAGGTGGCATTGTTTTAATATCGCTATAGCTTTGCATCTAGTACAGTACGGCGTCAATAAACCTACCATACAAAATGGCGCAAAAGCGCGGAATACAATTATTTTGACTTTAGACTTTTGAATGCGTAAATGCGTGACTTCCGCACAGCGGTACTAGCTGCCCTGACACTAAAACTCAATTCTGGACAAGGAAACTAAATTTTGTCTGCCTATAACGGCGATGACTCCTTTGAGTTGCCCCTGACTGCTACCTATATCATCAACACCGATCGCACTGTTGCTTTCAGCTACGTCAACCCGAACTATACCCAGCGCCTCGATCCAGCAGATATCATTGCTGCTCTCTCCCAGTTGCAAGCGAAAGCTGAAGTTTAACGAGGATTTTTCCATTAATTAACGCAGACATACTTGTACATTTTAACAAGCTTAAAATCGTCAATCCCCAACCCACAAGGGGATTGAGGAGAAGACTCTCTAACGCGCTAGCTCAAATTTTGGCGTTGCTGAATTTGGTCATGAATTATGTTTGCATACATTTTTGTAGCTCGATGCCAAATCATTGTAGAGACGTAGCATTGCTACGTCTCTACATATCCGTGAATTGTAAATTCATAT